>QGUQ01000088.1 GCA_003242195.1 Bacillota bacterium
GGCCCGCCGCCCCCCCCCCCTCCAGGCGGCGGGGGGCCCGCGCGGCCAGTTGCCGCGCGGCCCGGCGCGGGTCCCGCTCCAGGCGGGCGATCAGGGCCGGCAAGTCCTCCGGCGGGCAGATCTCCACCTCGATGGCCAGGTCTCGGACCCGTTGCCCTTCTCCCATACACCGCCGTGCCATCGATATCCTTCCCAGGAAAAATGTGCTATTCGTCCCCGGCCGGGCCCGTCTCTCCGCCGGGTGCCGGTTCCTCCAGATCCCGCGGGTGTTCCAGGGAGAGACGCCCAAGCCCGCCTTCCCGGAAGGCCGCCATCAGCACGTGGGCGGCCCGCTCGCGGTCCGGCTCGCCACCGGGACGCAGCAGGCCGCGCCGCCGCGCAAGCCCGTCCAGCACCACCTCCACGGGCGGCAGATCCGCCGGCAGGGGGGGCACGGTCTCCGCGTCGAGGCGAAAGCGTGCCCGGAGGCCCTGCCGGAAGGTCTCCTGCCCGCCGAGGCGCCCGATCAGGAAGACCGCCGCCTCGTACGGGGTCACCACCTCCGGTCCTACCAGACCCAAGGTGCCGAGGACGAGACGCCGGGCGCCGCCGCCCAGGCGGGGCGGGAGCACGCCCGGCATGTCCAGCAGCCACAGGTTTCCCAGGTCGACCCACTGCTTCCCCCGGGTGACACCGGGCTCCGGGCCGGTGCGTACCCGGCGCCGCCCGGCAAGCCGGTTCAACAAGGTGGACTTGCCCACGTTGGGCAGCCCCACGACCATGGCCCGTGGCTTCGGCCGGTTGCCGGCCGTGGCCACCACCCGCCGCCGCAGCCGTTCCGGCGCCCGTGGGTCGGCGGCCGCCGCGGTCTCCGCGGCGATGCCCTGCCGGCGGAACCAAGCCAGCCAGGCTTGCGTGGTGTCGGGATCAGCCAGGTCGTCGCGGGTCAGGACCAGCAGGTGGGCCCGCCCGGCCACCAGGGACGCGATCTGCCCGGACCGGGACGTGAAGGGAGCGCGGGCGTCGGCCACTTCGATCACCACGTCCACCGCGTCCAGATACCGCCGGACTTGGCGCAGCGCCCGCGCCATGTGCCCCTTGAGCACGCCCTTCATGGGATCGTCCCCGCCTCCGCGGGCGGCCAGTACACCAGGAACGCCTTGCCGATGATCTCGCGCACGGGCACGGTCCAGCCGCTGCGGCTGTCGTCGGAGTGGGGCCGGTTGTCACCGAGGACGAAGACGTGACCGGGCGGCACGGTGATGGGGGGATAGAAGTCCGGTCCCCGGTTGACCACGTAGGGTTCCTCCACCGGGCGGCCGTTCACGTAGACCTGCCCCTCCACGATCTCCACGGTCTCTCCCGGCAGCCCGATCACCCGCTTGATGAAGTCGCGCGAGGGATCCCGCGGGTAGTGGAACACCACGATGTCGAACCGCTCCGGCGGGTGGAAGCGGTAGACCAGCTTATTGACCAGCAGCCGCTCCCCGTCCTGCAGGGTCGGCTCCATGGAGATGCCGTCCACCAGGAACGATTCCACGACGAACCCGCGGATCAGCAGGGCCAGGATGAGGGAGACGACTACGATCTCGAAGACCTCGCGCGCCGCGCTACCTCGTGCCGACACCGCCCGCGGTCACTCCTCTCCTCGACTGGCTCGCCCCCGGAGGGTAACGGAACACGATCATGTTCCCCCGGAAACGGAAAAAGGACTGGGTAACCAGTCCCCCTCGCGTCGTGCCGCGGCACCGCGACGGCCCGTCACCGCTTTTCCTTGATTCGCGCCGCCTTGCCCCGCAACTTCCGCAGGTAGTTGAGCCGCGCCCGCCGGACCTTGCCGCGCCGCGTCACCTCGATGCGCTCGATGGCGGGCGAGTGCAGCGGGAACACGCGTTCCACGCCGACACCGGAGGCGATCCGCCGCACGGTGAAGGTCTCGTCCAGGCCGCCGCCCCGGCGGGCGATCACGGTGCCCTCGAAGACCTGGATGCGGTCGCGTCCGCCTTCCTTCACCTTGAGATGAACCCTCACCGTATCCCCCGGACCGAACTCGGGCAGGTCCCGCCGCATGTATTCCTCGTGGATGCTGCGCAGTAGGTCCATCTCGCTCCACCGCTCCTCCCTGCTCGCCACGGGCCGGCGCCAACCGGCACCGGCCGGTCGCACGCGGCGATTATATCACAGCGATCCTTGCCCACTCAAAGCGTCTTGTCCCGCCTCGCGCGCCGCCTCGCGCTCCCGCCGCACCTGCTCAAGGAAGCGCCGGTCGGCGTCGTCCAGCGGGGCCCGCTCCAACAGGTCGGGCCGGCGTTCCAGGGTGCGCAGCAGGGCCTGCTCCCGCCGCCAGCGGGCAATGGCACCGTGATCCCCGCTGAGCAGGATGTCGGGCACCGCCATGCCCCGGTACACCCGCGGCCGCGTGTAGTGGGGTCCCTCCAGCAGTCCGCTGGTGAAGGAGTCGTCGGCGGCGGCACCTTCGGCCAGCACCCCGGGCAGCAGGCGCACCACGGCATCGATGATCACCAGCGCCGGCAGCTCGCCGCCGGTGAGCACGTAGTCGCCGATGGAGATCTCGTCGGTGACCAGCGCCAGGCGCACCCGCTCGTCCACGCCCTCGTAGTGGCCGCACAGGATCACCAGCCGCCGCTGGCGGGCCAGCCAGGCCGCCATCTCCTGGTTGAAGGTGCGGCCCTGGGGCGTCGTCAGGATGAAACGCACACCCTCGCCCCAGGCCTCCGGGCCACCGGGCCCCAGCAGGTCGTCCGCCGCCCGGAAGATCGGCTCCGGCTTCAGCACCATGCCCGGCCCGCCCCCGAAGGGACGGTCGTCGGTCACGTGATGCTTGCCCTCGGCCCAGTCCCGCAGGTTGTGGACGTGCACCTCGACGGCGCCCCGCTCCCGGGCCTTGCGCATCATGCTGGTCTCCAGCGGGGCGCGCACCATCTCGGGGAATAGGGTGAGAACGTCGATCCGCACGGTGCCGCCCCCTAGTCGTCCAGCAGACCGGGCAGGTCGCCCAGCACCAGCCGCCCACCCTCCAGGTCGACCCGGGCTACCGCCTGGCGGATGGCCGGAATCCACGCCTCCCGCCCGTCGGGACGCCGCACGACGATCACGTCATTGGCAGGATAGCGGAGCACGTCGGCGACACGGCCCACCGGCTGGCCGTCGCCGGTGACCACCTCGAGGCCGACCAGCTGGAACACGTAGTAGTGGCCCTCCGGCAACGGCGGCACCTCGTCCTCCGCCACCTGCAGGCGGCCGCCCCTCAAGGCCTCGGCGGCGGTGCGGTCCGGGCAGCCCTCCAGCTTGACCCGCCAGAACCGCCCGTGGGGTCGCGCCCACTGGATGCGGTCCCGGCGGGGCGCCGCCAGGCCGGGAGCGTCCACGTACACCTCCAGGCCCGGCCGCAGCCGGTCGGGGTGGTCGCTCAGCAGTTCCACCTTGACCTCGCCGCGGATACCCCAGGCGGTGAGGATGGCGGCGATGGTCACCCGGTCGCCGGCCGCGCTGGCGCCCCTCCCCATTAGCTGAGGATCTCCACCTCCACGCGCTTGCCCGTCCGTGCGGCGGCCGCCTTGGCGACGGTGCGGATGGCCCGCACGATCCGCCCCTGCTTGCCGATGATCTTGCCTACGTCCTCCGGCGCCACCCGAACCTCCACGATGACGGTCTGCTCGCCTGCGACCTCATTCACGCGCACCTGCTCGGGGTGATCCACCAGTGCCCGCACCAGGTACTCCACCAGATCGCGCATCTCGCCTCACCTCGAACGTGCCTCGCTTGGGGCGGGCCCGCCCACCGCTCCGTGCCGAACCGCGCTCCCCCCTGCCACCCTTACCCGGGCAAGGGCGGCCGTCACGACTGCTGCTGCTTTTGCTGCTGCAGCCGGTCCAACACGCCCGCCCGCTTCAGGAGGACCCGCACCGTGTCCGTGGGCAGGGCTCCCTTCCGGAGCCACTCCAGGGCCTTCTCCTCGTCAATCTTGACGGTCGCCGGGTCGGTCGTCGGGTTGTAGTAGCCGACCTCGTCCACGAACCGGCCGTCCCGCGGGGAGCGGGCGTCCGCCACCACCACGCGGTAGAAGGGGTTGTTCTTGGCGCCCATGCGGCGCAACCGCATGCGCAGTGCCATTCCGCGCCACCTCCTCTGGCTTGGTGAGCCTCGCCGTCAGCGGAAGAAGGGCAGCCCGCCGAAGCCCCGGCGGCCCTTGCGGGCCGCTCCGGTGAGCTGCTTCATCAGGCGCTGGGTCTCCGCGAACTGCTTGAGCAGCCGGTTGACGTCCTGGACGCGGGTGCCGCTGCCCCGGGCGATGCGCCGTCGCCGGCTGGCGTTGATGATCTCGGGGTGGCGGCGTTCCTCCGGCGTCATGGACTGGATGATGGCCTCGATGCGCCGCAGCTCGCGCTCGTCCACCGCCAGGTCCTTGACCCGCCCGCCCAGGCCCGGGATCATCCCCAGCAGCTGGTCCAGGGGTCCCATCTTGCGCACCTGGCGCAGCTGTTCCAGGAAGTCCTCCAGGTCGAACCGCTGCTCCCGCAGCTTGCGCTCCAGGCGCCGTGCCTCCTCGGCGTCGAAGGCCGCCTGGGCCTTCTCGATCAGCGAGAGGACATCCCCCATGCCCAGGATGCGGGACGCCATCCGCTCGGGGTGGAAGGGCTCCAGCTGGTCCACCCGCTCACCCAGGCCGACGAACTTGATGGGCTTGCCGGTCACCGCCCGCACCGAGAGGGCCGCACCGCCGCGGGCGTCGCCGTCCAGCTTCGTGAGCACGATGCCGTCGATGCCGAGTCGGTTGTTGAACTGCTCGGCGACGTTGACCGCGTCCTGGCCGGTCATGGCGTCGACAACGAGCAGGACCTCGTGGGGCTGGACGGCGGCGCGAATCCGCTCCAGCTCCTGCATCAGCGGCTCGTCCACGTGCAGGCGACCGGCCGTGTCGATGATGACGACGTCCCGCCCACGCCGGCGGGCCTCCTCCACCCCGCCGCGGGCGATCTCCACCGGGTCCCGGTCGGGGCCCGGGGCATGGACGGGCACCCCCACCTGCCCCGCCAGCGTCACCAGCTGCTCGATGGCCGCCGGCCGGTAGACGTCCGCCGCCACCAGCAGCGGCTGTCGTCCCTGGCGGGCCAGCATGCGGGCCAGCTTCGCGGCGGTGGTTGTCTTGCCCGACCCCTGCAAGCCCACCATCAGCACGACGGTCGGAGGCGTCCCCGCCAGCTGGAGCTTGGCGTGGGACCCGCCCATCAGCTGGGTGAGCTCGTCATAAACGATCTTGATGACCTGCTGGGCCGGGGTTAGGCTGGCCAGGACCTCCTGGCCGACGGCGCGCTCCCGCACGCGGCCGATGAACTCCTTGACGACCTTGAAGTTGACGTCCGCCTCCAGCAGCGCCAGGCGGACCTCCCGCAAGGCCGCCTCCACGTCGGCCTCGGTCAGCTTGCCCTTGCCCCGCAGCCGCTTGAACACGGCCTGCAGTTTCTCGGCCAGGCCTTCAAAGGCCACGCTTACACCCCACCTTGCGTGTCGGCCAGCAGGCTCCGCGCCAGCCGGCGGGCTCGGACCAGGAGGCGGCGCAGGCGCCGGACGGGGAGGTCCGCACCCGCGCCCGCGATTCCACCGCCGGTTCCTTCCAGGGTTCCCCAGACGGCGAGCTCAGCCTCCGCCTGGCTCAACAACTCCGCCAGGCGGCGCAGGCGCCGTTGCCGCCGGGTACGCCGGGTCAGCGCACCCACGGCCGCCTCCGCCTGCTCAAGGGCGGCCTCGGACCGGCGCAACAGGTCGTGGACCGCCTGCCGCGAGACCTGCAGGTGCTCAGCCACCTCGGCCAGCGACAGGTCGCAGAGGTGATAGAGCTCGAAAACCTCGCGCTGCCGCTCCGTCAGCAGCCCGCCGTACAGGTCGAACAGGGCGTGCAGGCGAAGCGTGCGGGCGAGGCCCGCCTCCGCTCTGTCGCGGTCGAGGGAATCCCGAGGCTTCATCACCGGCGTCATGGTACGGGAGCCCGGGTGGGCTGTCAAGTAGTTCCCTTTGACAGCGGGCTCAGGCGGACTCCTGGTCCCGGTCGAAGAGGGCCTCCACGAAGGCGTCGGGGTCGAAGGGCTCCAGGTCCTCCGCCGCCTCGCCCGTTCCCACCCACTTGACGGGAAGGCCCAGCTGGTCGGCGATGGCGATGACGATTCCGCCCCGGGCGGTCCCGTCCAGCTTGGTCAGCACGATGCCCGTGACGCCCACCGCCTCCGTGAAGTGCCGCGCCTGGGCCAGCCCGTTCTGGCCCGTGGTGGCATCGAGCACCAGCAGCACCTCGTGGGGCGCCGACGGATCCAGTCGCTTGAGGACGCGCTCCGTCTTCCGCAGCTCCTCCATCAGGTTGACCCGCGTGTGCAACCGCCCGGCGGTGTCCACCAGCAGCACGTCCGCGCCCCGGGCGCGGGCGGCCTGGAGGGCGTCGAAGGCCACCGCCGCCGGGTCGGCGCCGGGCGCCTGGCGCACGATCTCGGCCCCCGTCCGCTGGCACCAGCGCTCCAGCTGCTCGATGGCCGCCGCCCGGAAGGTGTCGGCGGCACCCACCACCACCCGCCGGCCCTGGGACCGGTAGCGGGCCGCCAGCTTGCCCACCGTCGTGGTCTTGCCGCTGCCGTTGACGCCCACCACCAGCACCACCAGGGGCTTCTCGCCGGCCCCCGGCTCGGCAGGCGGCGCCGCCACCGCGGTCAGGACGCGCCGCACCTCCTCCGCCAGGAGGTCCGGCACCGCCGACGCGTCCCGGATCCCCTCGGCCCGCACCCGCTCCCGCAGGCCCTCCAGGAGGCGCTGGGTGGTGGCCACGCCCACGTCCGCCGTGATCAGCACGGCTTCCAGTTCCTCGTAGAGATCCTCGTCCAGGGCCGCGCCGCGGACCACCGCCCGCACGCGGCCTGCCAGCTGCTCGCGGGTTCGCGCCAGGGTGGCCCGCAGCCGTTGCCAGATCATCCCGCGTTCACCTCCCGCCGTCTCCCGCCGCTCGTCACCCCCGCGGAGCTCTCCTCTTCGTCGGCCGCCACGTCTGCCAGGCGCACCGAGACGATCCGCGAGACGCCGGACTCCGGCATGGTGACACCGTACAGGGTGTCGGCAGCGGCCATGGTCGCCTTCTGGTGGGTGATGACGATGAACTGGGTATCGGTGAACCGTCTCAGGTACCGGGCGAACCGCTCCACGTTGCGGTCATCCAGGGCGGCGTCGATCTCGTCCAGGACGCAGAAGGGGCTGGGCTTGACGAGGTAGATGGCAGGATGAGGGCAATGGCCGGCAGGGCACGCACGCCGCCCGGGAGAGGGGACAAGGGCGGACAATGGTCTTTA
>QGUQ01000474.1 GCA_003242195.1 Bacillota bacterium
GTGGCCGTGACCGCCGACGTGGCCGACAGCCGGCAGGTCCGCTCCGCCATGGAGGAGGTGGCCGCCCGGCTGGGCCCGCCTACCGTGCTGGTGAACAACGCGGGCATCGGCGGGTTCGTCCCCCTCGACGACCCTCGCGCCGAGGAGACCTGGCACCGCGTGCTGGCCGTCGACCTCACGGGCGCTTACCTCTGTGCCCGGCACGTCGTCCCCTATATGAAGCGGGCGGGCCACGGCGCCATCATCAACATCGCCTCGACGCGGGCCCTGATGTCGGAGCCGGACGGGGAGCCCTACGCCGCCGCCAAGGGTGGTCTCCTAGCCCTGACCCACGCCCTGGCCATCAGCCTGGGGTCCCACGGCATCCGGGTCAACGCCATCAGCCCCGGTTGGATCGACACGGGCAAGGAGCCCGTGACCCCGGAAGATCACGCCCAGCACCCGGTGGGGAGGGTGGGCCGGCCGGAGGACGTGGCCGCCGCCTGTGTCTTCTTAGCCAGCCCGGCGGAGTCGGGCTTCATGACCGGCCAGAATCTGGTACTGGACGGAGGCATGACGGTCAAGATGATCTACCTGTGAGCCCGGTGGAGCCCGGTCCACGGAACCTGCTCCCACGAGGGACCCGCAGGGAGCGGGCGACCCCGCCCGGGAACGGGGCGAGCGCCCGCTCCCGCCGTCAGCGCAAGAGCCGGCTGATCTCCCGCCAGCCCCCCTCGTCCTCCATGCCCAGGCGCCAGATGGCCACGCCCCCCACCCCGTAGCGGCGGGCCAGCTCCAGCTTCGCCGCCCAGCTGCGGGCGTCTTCGAAGTACACGGCGTGGTCCTCGCCGTTCTCGGAGTAGGTGAAGAAGGGTACCTGGGCGGCGTTGTCCCAGCGCACCGGGACACTCCGCTGCCTGGCCAGGTCGACCGCCTGGGCGTGGCTCAGGTAGCGGGGCAGCCCGCTGCCGCCCCAGTCGAACCCGAATCCGCCGAGACCCAGCAGGATCTTCTCCCGCGGCACGTGTTGCACCGCGTAGCGCAGCATCCGGTCCGCGTAGTCGCGGGAAGCGAGGGGGCCGGGCCCGGTCTCGGCCGTGTGCTCGGAATAGGTCATCAGGATGAAGGCGTCCACGAGGCGCCCCAGCGCCGCGTAGTCGTAGGCCCCGGTGTTCCGGTCGTCCCGGTCCTCCCGGTCCCGGGGGAACACGGCGATGCTCAGGAGCTTGCCCCGGGGCAGCGCCTGGCGCACCCGCCGGACGAAGCCCGTCAACCGGGGCCGCTCTTCCGGCGGCACCGACTCCAGGTCGATGTGCACGCCGTCGTAGCCCTCCTGCCGGATCAGGTCCAGGATGCCGCGGGCGGCCCGCTCCTGGGCCGCCTCGTCCCGGAGGAACCGGCGCGCCGTCTCGGCGCTGCGCTGGCCGCTGCCGTAAAGGAGGTTGTGGAGGATGAGCTCCACCCGGATGCCGCGCCGGTGGGCCTCGGCGATGACCTCCCGGCGCCGGGCCGCTTCCGGCGCGCCGTAGGGCTCGATGGTGCCGTCGCCGCTCTCGGTCAGGCGGAACCAGAAGGGAACGATGACGTCCAGGTCCCGGGCGTGGCGCCTCATGGTCTCCAAGGAGCCAGGCAGGCCGGCTTCGGGTTCCGGCTCGGTGTAGAAACCGTAGACGACGGGGTCGCGGCCGCCGTCCCGGGGGCCGGTACCGGGCTTCGGCCGGGCTTCCTCTCGGCCGAGAAGGCCTGCACAGCCGGCGAGCAGCATCAGGGCCGCCAGGAGCAGGCCGGCCAAGACCGGGCGGGCCGGGCTCCGGGCCGGGAGGTACCGGCCGGGCGCGTCACCGGGCCGCCGGGTGTGGGGCGGACGTGGCGGGGTCGACCCGAAGGGACCCCGCGGGGGTCGGGCCATGGGACAACCCCCTTCTGCCACGGTAACCCCGGGCCGCCCCCGCCACGCCCCGGGGACCCCGCACTCCCGCGCCCACACTTCCGCCCCCCACAGACCCCCCGGG
>QGUQ01000475.1 GCA_003242195.1 Bacillota bacterium
GTACACCTGGTTGTGGACGGAGCGAAAGCCCGGCCGGGCGAAGTTGGAGATCTCGTAGGCCTCGTACCCCGCCGCCCCCAGCCGCTCCCGGGCCAGGTCGAACATGGCCCGCTCCGCGTCCTCGCCCGGCAGGGCCAGCCGCCCCTCCTGCCACCAGCGATGGAACGGCGTGCCCTCGTGGAGCTCGAGTCCGTAACAGGACACATGCTCGGGCTGCAGCCGGATCGCCGTCTCCAGGGATTCCTCCCAGTCGGCCAGGGACTGGCCGGGCAGGCCGAAGATCAGGTCCAGGTTCACATTGTCGAACCCGGCACGCCGTACCATGTCGTAGGCGTCCAGGAAGTCGCGGAAGGTATGGTCGCGCCCCATCACTCGCAGCAGGCGGTCCTGCACGGCCTGCAGTCCCAGGCTGATGCGGTTTACGCCCCCCTCCCGCAGGGCGGCCAGCTTGGCCGCGTCCAGGGTGCCGGGGTTGCACTCGACGGTGATCTCCGCCCCGGCCTCCAGCCGGAAGAGGTCGCGCACGGCGGCCAGCAGGCTCGCCAGCTCGGCCGCCTCCAGGATGGAGGGCGTTCCCCCGCCCAGGTACACGGACACCAGCGGCTTTGCCGCCAGCAGCGGGTCGCCGGCCAGCATCGCCAGCTCGCGTTCCAGGGCCGTCAGGTAGCGCCGCTTGAGGTCGGGATCCAGCAGGTAGGTGTTGAAGTCGCAGTAGTGGCAGCGGTGGCGGCAGAAGGGGACGTGCACGTACAGGGCCGGGCCGGCGTCCCAGGCGGGCCATCCGGCGGCGCCGCGCGCCGTCGCCGGCTCGCCGGGACCTGGGGTCACGATCCCGCCCCCCGGTCCCCGTCCACCCGCAGGACCGCCATGAAGGCCTCTTGCGGGATCTCCACCCGGCCCACCTGTTTCATCCGCTTCTTTCCTTCTTTCTGCTTCTCCAACAGTTTGCGCTTGCGCGTCACGTCGCCGCCGTAGCACTTGGCCAGCACGTTCTTCTTCAGTGCCCGGATGGTCTCCCGCGCGATCACCCGCGAACCGATGGCGGCCTGGATCGGCACCTCGAAGAGCTGGCGGGGGATCAGCTCCTTGAGCCGCTCCACCAGGGCCCTCCCGCGGGCGTAGGCCTTGTCGCGATGGACGATGACGGACAGCGCGTCCACGGGTTCCCCGGCTACCAGGATGTCCAGGCGCACCAGGTCGGACTCGCGATAGCCCTCGAACTGGTAGTCCAGGGTGGCATACCCCTTGGACCTGGACTTCATCTGGTCGAAGAAGTCGTACATGATCTCGGCCAGGGGCATCAAGTATTCCAGCCGCACGCGGCGCGTGTCCAGATATTCCATGGTGACGAACTCGCCCCGCCGCTCCTGGCAAAGCTCCATCATGGCGCCCACGTGCTCCTTGGGCGTGAAGATGGAGGCGCGCACGTAGGGTTCGAGGAAGGTTTCGATCTGGTCGCGGGGCGGCAGGTGGGCGGGGTTCTGGATCTCCACCTCCTCGCCCGAGCGCAGCCGGACCCGGTAGACCACGCTGGGCGCCGTGGTGATCAGCTCCAGGTCGTACTCCCGCTCCAGCCGTTCCTGGACGATCTCCATGTGCAGCAGACCGAGGAAGCCGCACCGGAAGCCGAAGCCCAGTGCCTCCGAGGTCTCCGGCTCGAAGACCAGGGCGGCATCGTTGAGGTGGAGCTTCTCCAGCGCTTCCCGCAGGCGCTCGTAGTCGCCGGCATCGACCGGGTAGAGGCCGGTAAACACCATGGGCTTGGCCGGCCGGTAGCCCGGCAGCGGCTCCGGGGCGGGTCGGTCGACCCGGGTGATGGTGTCCCCCACCCGGCAGTCGCGCACGTTCTTGATGCCCGCGGCGACATACCCCACCTCGCCGGCCGACAACTCGTCCACGGCCACCATGACCGGCCGGAAGGTCCCCACCTGGTCGACCTCGAACTCGGCGCCCGACGCCATCAGGCGGATGCGGTCGCCGGGCCGCAG
>QGUQ01000476.1 GCA_003242195.1 Bacillota bacterium
AAGCAAGGCTGGTGAACCTCGGGCCCGCCGGGATGAGGCCGACCGAGCTGGGCGGGGTCCTTGTCGGGTTGGCGGCTGCGGGGGCGCGGCCCACGGTCCATGGCGGGGTGCGGGTCGGGCTGGCGGCGGCAGGGGTACGGCCCACCACCCACGGCGGTGTCGTGTGGCCGCTGCCGCAGGTGGGCGGGAAGGAGCCCCGGGCCGCCGTCCTGGTCCAGTTCCCGCGTGTCGTCCGGGATCCGGGCAAACCGAGCCTTGTGGTCGCACGGACACCGCTGCTGGTGCCCGTGCCCAAGCTCGCCTTGGTCGTCCTGACGGAGTGGCTGGCCGACAAGGCCCCGAAGGACGCATGGATTTACGCCGGCGGGGTGCTGGTGGACCGCGACCCGGGCCGCCCGGCCCTGGAGGAACCCGGCCAGGAGCGGCTGGGCTACGGTTCGGCGGCCCCGTACATGCCGCGTCCGAACCCGAACGAACGGCCCTACGACCCGCCCAACGAGCCCTGGCCGGAGACGGACCCGATCGAAGGGCCGTACAACCCGCCGCCGGACCCCGGGGTGGACCCGGAAACGGGGGAGCCCATCAGCCAGCCTCCGATCAACCACAAGGACCCGCCGGACAACCCGATTGCCGACCCGGAGACGGGCGAGCCGCGCCATCCGACCGGCGGGACGGACCCGGAAACCGGCGACCCGGAGATTCTGCCGCCCCGGGACCCCGCCGAGATTCCCGGCGACATGTGCGGAGCCGTGGACGAGGCGGACGTGCCCGAGGGCGTCGTGCTGGAGTTCATCGCCCGGCTGTGGGATGTGTGGAAGGCCTTCGAGGTCTATTACAGCCACGTGACGGCGCAAGAGGCGATCCAGCACCTGCTGCAAGAGCTGATCCGGTGGCTGAGCGAGAACGAGTACGATCCGCTGCATTGGGTGCTCTACTGCGACTTCAAGGAGTGCGCCAGGCAAGCGGTCCTGCGCTACTGCCGCACGTACCTGCGCCGGCAGTGGGGCAAGGAGCGCAACATCGTCCGGGACTACGGGACCGACGCCCTGAATACGGGCCGTTTCCAGGACCCGTCCCGGTGGACGGTGGACGGCTGGCGCTGGGACTACCACCTGCGGGAAGGGCCGGACATCGCGCTAGCGCCCGAGCGCGACGGCGCAACGCTGACCCTGGCCTGCAACCTGCCGGACGGCGGCTGGGTGGACTTCGAGTACGTCATCGCGCTGGGCAACCGCATGATCCTCCGGGCCTTACCGTCCGGGCAGGTGATCTGGTCGGCGCACGGGTGGTTGGAGGACCCGTATGGCATCGCGGGTCCCCATGCTGGCGTCGAGGTGCCGCCGGGGACGACGGCGCTGCGCTGGGAGTTCGAGTGGGGCGCCGCGACTCGCCACGAGTCGGTGGACTACGGTCAGGACGCCTTCAACGAGGGCAAGTTCCAGGACCCCAGCCGCTGGAGCCTTGCCGGCTGGACGTTCGCCCGGCAGAACGACATTGACGAGTACACGGACGACATCGTGCTGGCCCCGACGGCGGACGGCACGACGGTGACGCTGCTCTGCAACCTGCCCGACGGCGGCCGGATCGAGTTCGAGTACGGCGTGGCCGAAGGGAACCTGCTGGAGCTGGTCGCGGTGCCGTCGGGCCAGGTGCTGTGGTTCAGCGGGCCGACCGGCCCTGATCCCTACGGCGTGCCCGGACCCAGGGCGACCGTCGAGGTTCCGCCGGGCACCACCGGCCTGCGCTGGGTGTTCCATGGCGCCGTGGTCCCGCCCAGCGGCCTGCGGGCGTACATAGACGTGGTGACGCTGTACCGCTACACGCTGCAGCGCACGGCCCCGCCCAGCGGGCTGGCCGCCATCTTCGACGTGGTGACGCTGTGGAAGTACGTCTGGCGGGACGTGCTGCTGGGGGGTGGGGCCGGGACGTGCGGCGACCCCAACCGGGGAACGGAGCCGGGCGGGGACGCCGGGAGGGGCTCCGGCCA
>QGUQ01000089.1 GCA_003242195.1 Bacillota bacterium
CCCCTACCTCGATCAATTGTAACTATACCGTAGCAAATGAAAACGTGCTTGGCCATGGCGATTTTCAGCCCCCCAGGAGGAGTTAGACAACGAACAGCGTAGAATAGTAGCACAAAAGTTTAGGCTATGTTACATTTGCTGCAGCATGGGCCGCCCGACGGCATATCCAGGTCTATCCATATTCCCTGAGTCTGGGCGGCCCCCAAGAGGGGGATGCGCCCGTGTGCCCGTCGACACCCGAGCAATCGTCTTGGCCCTGGCTGTAGCCTGGGCCGCACAGGCAGTTCTGACGTACCGCCAGATTCTGCACTACAGAGCCACACTGCAGCGCCTCTACACGTCCCGTAGCCGTGGTTTCCTGGGCTCGGGTCGTTGCCGGCAAGGCTGGCGCGGGGGAGCGGTTGTGGTGCTGTTGGCCGATGAAAAGGGAACGGTGGTAGACGCTTGGGTACTGCGCGGTACGTCTGTCTTCGCCCGTTTCCGGCGGGAGGGGGTGTGGAACGGCCGCCATGTCAGGGAGATTGCCAAGATTGATCCATCGGACCGGTCTGTGTCTCCGCTCCACCGTGCGGCTGCCGAGGCGGCACGACAGGTCATAGCCCGCATGACCAGTGGCAACTGAGAGGAGAGACTCCCGAAAAGCTCCCTCGGGCCTATGGACGGGGAGGTTACCCCAATCTTCCACTGGGGGGAAGCGCCAACATGGAGGCCCTCGCTCATGGAGCTGAATGGTTCATCGGCCTGTTCCGCAAGGGTGGGGAAGTATTCCTCAGCTTAGCCGGTGGCATCCTGCCCACACTCATTTGCCTACTCGTGGCTGTTAACGCCCTGATCCGCATCATCGGGCAGGAGCGCGTCGAGCGTTTTGCTCAGCGAATAACCAGTAACATAGTACTTCGCTACACACTGCTCCCCATTCTGGCAGTCTTCTTTCTCACGAACCCCATGGCCTACACGTTCGGCAAGTTCTTGCAAGAGCGCCACAAGCCAGCCTTTTACGACGCCGCCGTCTCCTTCGTCCACCCCATCACCGGCCTGTTTCCGCATGCCAACTCCGCCGAACTGTTCGTCTGGCTAGGAATCGCCCAAGGAGTAGAGCAACTGGGGTTGCCCCTTGGCCCTCTGGCTTTGCGCTACTTCCTTGTGGGTGTGATCGTGATCTTCATCCGAGGTGTCGTCACTGAGTTTATCACCCGCCAACTGCTGGCACGCCGCCAGACCGCAGCAGCGAGCTCGTGACGTCCGACCGCGGGAGGGGAAGGAGGATAGGTCCCATGTCCCGATATCGAACGGTCATCGTCCGAAAGGGACCCGGCGGGTGGGGTGGGCCCCTGCGCATCACCCCCACGGACGAACGCAACATTATTGCGTGCGTCACCGGCGGTGGCATTCATCCGGTCGCCCAGCAGATTGCCGAACTGACAGGAGCCGAGGTGGTGGACGCCTTCAACTCCTCAGTGCCTACGGAAAAGATGGCCTGCGTGGTGATCGACTGCGGAGGTACCGCGCGGTGTGGCGTCTATCCCCGACTGGGCGTACTCACGGTGGACGTCACCCCCACCTTTCCGTCAGGTCCGTTGATGCAGTACATCCGCGAGGATAACTTCGTGTCCGGCGTGACGGTCGAATGCGTGCAGGCGGCTGACGAGGCGGATTCTCCCGCCGAGCCCTGGCGGGATTCCCCCGAGCCTGCAACGGCCGCGGGCACCCACACCCACACGGCAGGGGCGTTCCAAGCAGCTACAGCCGGGCGGCCCGTGTCCAGCTCCGACAATCCGCTTACGCGCATTGGGCGGGCCGTGGGCGGCGTGGTAGGCATCTTCTATCAAGCCGGCCGGGAGACGATCGAGCAGGTATTGCGTAACATCATACCGTTCATGGCCTTTGTCTCCACCCTCATCGGTATCATCCTCGCCTCCGGCCTCGGAAACCTGATCGCGGCCACCATCAAGCCGTTGGCGGGCACCCTTCCTGGACTGCTGCTCATCTCCTTGGTTTGCAGCCTTCCCTTCCTGTCACCCGTGCTGGGACCGGGAGCCGTGGTGGCCCAGGTGGTCGGAACCCTGGTCGGCGTCGAAATCGGACGGGGGAATATCCCACCCCAGCTGGCATTGCCCGCCCTCTTCGCCATCAATCCTCAAGTGGGCTGCGACTTTGTGCCTGTCGGCCTGACGTTGGGCGAAGCGGCACCCGAGACCATTGAGGTCGGTGTACCCGCAGTGCTCATCTCCCGTCTGTTCACTGGCCCGGCCGCTGTAATCATCGCTTACTTGGCCAGTTTCGGCCTCTACAACTGACTGGTGAAGAGTTCCCGGTAGTTCCCCTGTAGCAGGTGGGAGTAAGGATGACAGTGTTCGAGAGTCGCGTCATCGATCTTGGACCCGAAGCGAGCGAGTTAATCCAAGCCGGCTTCATGATTCTGTTCGGCCCATCGGTTCCACCCGAACTGAGGCAGGTTGCCGTGATTCACGAGCTCCAGCAACTAACAGCCCCCATTGAGCCCGGTCAGTATCTCTGGGTGGGGCAGCAGCGATACACCATCACGGCAGTGGGCTCACTGGCCAACAAGAACCTGCAGGCCTTGGGACACCTTGTGATCAAGTTCAACGGCCGCACTCAACCTGAGCTGCCCGGAGACGTATGCGTAGAGATGTGCCCGACGCCCACAGTGACACCGGGCACATGGATCCGTATCAAGGCGAGGGGGCTCGGGGCAGGTGATGCCTCAAAGGGGGCGCTAGCGTGCTGAACATCAATCGCCATCTTGAGAAGCGCGAGCGAGCCGGCTCCCCCATTCGGGTTGGCCTGGTAGGGGCGGGTCAGATGGGCCAGGCTTTTGCGGCCCAGATAGGACACATGCGCGGCATGCGCCTAGCGGCCGTCTGTGACCTTGACCCAACGAGGGCTGCCGACGCCCTGATAGCCGCCGGATGGTCTCGTGAACAAATTGCGGATCTCGATGCAAAGCCGTCGCCCGACACCGATGCCCCCGTTGTGACCCGTGACGCGGAACGCCTGACCGAATGGCCACTGGACGTCGTTGTGGAGGCTACCGGTGATCCCGACGCCGGCGCTCGCGTGGCTCTAGCCGCAATTGAAGCCGGTTTGCACGTAGTAATGCTCAACGCGGAAGCCGACGCCACGGTAGGCCCCTGGCTGGCTGTCCAGGCTACGCGGCGTGGAGTGGTCTATACCGGGTCTGCAGGGGATGAGCCTGGTGCTGCCAAAGAACTCTACGACTTCTGCGATGCATTGGGTTTTGAGGTCCTCGTAGCAGGCAAGGGGAAGAATAACCCCCTCGACCACGCTGCCACACCGCAAACCGTGCATGCCGAGGCTCTTCGTCGCGGCATGAACCCGAAGATGCTAGCCGCCTTCGTGGATGGAACCAAGACGATGGTGGAAATGACATGTCTCGCCAACGCAACTGGATTGGTACCGGATATCCCGGGCATGCACGGTGTAGAGGCCAATCTGGACACGGTACTCAAGAAACTCTGTCTGGTCGCGGAAGGCGGCGTCCTGGGCCGATATGGGGTGGTAGAGTACGTTCGGGGATTGGCTCCCGGTGTCTTCGTGGTATTCCGGACCGATCACCCTGTAACCTTGACGACCCTCCGCTACGTGCGGTTAGGTGACGGACCCAATTTCCTACTCTACCGCCCCTATCATCTGACCAGCTTGGAAACACCCCTATCCGTGGCTCGGGCCGTTATCTATGGGGAGCCCACCATCGCTCCCCTAGGAGCCCCCGTGGCGGAGACGGTCGCAGTAGCCAAGCGAGACCTGCGACCCGGAGAACGCCTCGATGGTCTCGGCGGGACAACCGTCTACGGTCTCTGCATTGAAGCTGCGCACGCTCAGCGCGAGCGGATGCTGCCTATAGGCCTGGCCGTGCCGGGAACGCGAGTGGTACGCCCAGTGGGCAAGGGGGAGGTGTTAACATACAGCGACGTGGAATGGGTAGGTGACGAACCCCTCATCGTCAAGCTACGGCGCCAACAAGACCAGCATTTCGGTCTCGCCCCTTCACAAGAAGCCATGCATTCGTAAACGCGGTCATTTCTCGATGTGAGGAGTGGGAAGCATGGCCGTGATTCAGTACATCCTTGATCTTGGCGCCACCGTAATGCTGCCACTGATCATCCTACTATTAGGAGCGCTGTTCGGACTGGGCTGGGGCCGGGCCTTTCGTGCCGGACTCACAATCGGCGTCGGCTTTGTAGGCATTGGACTTGTTATCAATCTGCTCGTGGATAACCTCGGACCGGCGGCCAAGGCAATGGTTGACCGGTTTGGTGTGCAGTTGGACGTCGTCGACGTAGGTTGGCCTGCCGCAGCGTCTATTGCGTTCGCATCCAAGGTGGGGGCATTCGTCATTCCCATCGGTCTCGCAGTGAACATCCTCATGTTGCTTACCCGTACCACACAGACTCTCAACGTCGATCTGTGGAACTACTGGCACTTCGCCTTCACCGGGGCACTCGTTTCAGCCGCCACCGGCAATCTCGTGCTGGGCCTGATTGCCGCTGCCATTAACGCGGCGATTGTCCTAAAACTGGGTGACTGGTCTGCTAAGCCCGTGCAGGAGTTCTATGACGCGCCGGGCATTTCACTGCCCCACGGTTTTTCCGCCGCCTACGTACCCATTGCCCTGCCCTTGAATGCACTCCTCGATCGGATTCCCGGAGTGCGCACCATCAATATTAGTCCTGAGTCGATACAACGGCGGCTGGGCGTGATCGGTGATCCACTCGTACAAGGGCTGGTGTTAGGCGTTGCGTTAGGTCTCTTGGCCGGCTACGACTCCAAGAAGACCCTGCAGTTGGGCATATCCATGGCAGCTGTCATGGTACTCATGCCCCGAATGGTCCGCCTGCTTATGGAAGGCCTGATGCCCGTTTCCGAAGCCGCCCGGAGCTTCATGCAAGAGCGCTTTGCCAATCGCCTCGTCTTCATTGGTCTCGACTCGGCCATTGCCGTGGGACACCCCGCGGCCATTGCCACTTCCCTCATCCTGGTACCGGTTGCGATTGGCTTGGCTGTGGTCATTCCGGGGAACCATGTCTTACCCTTCGGTGACCTGGCAACCATCCCGTTCATGGTCGCCATGGTGATTCCCCTGGTCAGGGGTAACGTGTTTCGCTCGGTCATCATCGGAGCCGCGGTCTTGGCCGTCGGGCTACTGATCGCAACCAATGTAGCACCGTTGCATACTGAAGTGGCGGCCGCCAGCGGATTCCAGATGCCAGAGGGCGCCACCCTGATCTCAAGCATCTGTGACGGGGCCAACCCCCTTACGTGGGTGATACTCAAGTTGATGCAGTTGTTCTCCTAATCACCTCGCCACGCCATTCGGCGGAGGTCACCGGGACGGACGTCGGTGCCGAAATCCTAGATGCGGGGTCTCCATTGTGGCGGAGACCCCGCACAAACTCCATTTCCATGAGGTGGAGGGGATCGACGATGCGCAAGAAGCGAGTTCTTGTCGTATGCGGAACCGGAATCGCCACCTCTACCGTGGTCACGGAGAAGATTGCTGCCGCCCTCCGCGAGCACGGCATCGCCGCCGACCTTATCCAGTGCAAAGTCACAGAGGTGCCCAGCTACCTGGAGGGCACCGATCTCATCGTAGCCACCACCGTCGTGACCGGTACCCAGGGCGTACCCGTCATCCCTGCGGTGTCTCTCCTAACAGGGATCGGGGAACAAGACGTCATCAAGAAGATCATTGAAGCCCTTTCCTCATAACACCGCCGAGCAGATCGTCGTGTGCTCCGTAGGGCGCAACGGGCTCGCTGTCCCGGATGCGGCGCCAAGCAACGGCTGATTGGACGTGCTCTGCCAACCGCGCAGATCGCGTACCGATATGGCGCAGCGGTACGCCAACCGGGAGCGCATGCGCACCGGCCGAGGACCTGAACCCCAGGGGTACATACGCGGTTTACGGGTTCCCATCGAGAGCCGACTGCCGAAAACAAGAACCCGCGAAGCCTTGCGCCTCGCGGGTTTCTTCATTGTGGCCCAGGGCGGAATCGAACCGCCGACACGGGGATTTTCAGTCCCCTGCTCTACCTACTGAGCTACCGGGCCATCGAGGTCGCGCCGCGCGAGCCACCGCGCGAAGCACGACCGCTGACGCTCATTACTATAAGCCACCCACTGCCCGTTGGGCAAGTGGCTACGGGTGGGCGAACCAGGACTCGAACCTGGGACCCCTCGCTTGTAAGGCGAGTGCTCTGCCGCTGAGCTATTCGCCCGACCTGATGCGCGCCCAAGGCGATCGCGCGCCCATGCCCGCCCCCAACAGGCGGGCTCAGCGCCGGTCAGTATAACACGGCCGCGCGGCAGCGGTCAAAACTCATCCCGCGCCTGCGCGCGCCCGTGGCGCCGCCCAGGGCGCGACGACCGAACCGGGGGCATCGTCATGCCGCCGCACTCGTCAGGAGCCCGGCGCCCATAGCTGGAGGCCCGTCTCCTCGTCAGGCTCGCGGGACAGCGCCGGCCCGGACAACACCCAGATGCAGTACTCGCAAGCAAATACGCGCGTTCCCGGCAGGACGTGGCCACCGAAGGCGCGTCCCTCGGCGTCACCCAGTGTCAGGTGGAGATGGACGAACCGGTCTCCCTTCAGCAAGCTGATGTTGCCGGTGCCGCTGAGGATCTCGAAGGGACGATCCAGTACCATCTCCCGGTAGGTCTTGGCGTCCTGGTCGTAGAACGCCAGGCGGGCGGTCTCCACGGCACCCAGGAGCTGAACCCACCCCGTGAGGATGCCTTCCTCCCGCGCCACCGCCGTCAGGCGCTCGAGGATGTCGTCGCCCCGCGACATCCTCCCCACGATCACCCGTTGAACGTCGAAAGACGGCACGCCCCTCGCCTCCCCTCATGCAACGCCGTCGCAACCCCCGCGCCACGGGTGGCCGTGCGTGAGCTGCCTTACGTGACCAGCCGTTACGTGAGCTGCGCTCAGCGAGCGGCCGTACGCGAGCGGCCGCTCGCACCTGCCCTGCCCGCGCCCATCCCCGACCGCCCCGGCGGGAATGCCACAAGAACTGCAGGGCCGAGCGCGACGTCCTCAGATCGCGGCCCGCTCACCGCCCTGCTGCCGCCCCTTCGCCTCCCTCGCCAGGCGATGCCCCCGGTACAGCAGCCAGATACCCAGAAGGTTCGCCAGTGGCAGGACCTGGGGCAGGCCCAGCCGTGTCAGGGCACCGCCTCCGGCTAGCACCACCGTCCCGCCGGCGATCCACAGCCCGTAGGCATGCCGCGTGCG
>QGUQ01000477.1 GCA_003242195.1 Bacillota bacterium
GGCCTGGGGCGGCTTGCGGTTCAGGCGGTGATCGATCGAGATTACCCGTTGATCATGGGCATCAATCTTTTTGTGGCGGTGGTCGTGATCTTCGCCAATCTCCTGACGGACATCCTGTACGCCATCTTGGACCCGCGCATCCGTTTTGATTGACCGACTCGAGGGAGGGCATGGGGGCGAAATGATCGAGCGGGTGGAGTGGAGACGGCGGGTGCGTCGGCTGGCAAGCCACCGCCTCGCAGTGCTTGGTGGGATCCTGTTCACCCTCGTGGTGTTCGTAGCCATCGCGGCACCGTGGATTGCTCCCCATGACTACGCGGAGCAGAACCTGGACCAGCGATTGCAACCACCGAGTGGCGAGCACTGGCTGGGCACCGACGGCTTCGGTCGCGACGTGGCATCCCGGGTAATGTGGGGGGCACGGGTGTCCCTTAGTATCGGGCTTGTGGCGGCAGGGTTATCCCTCTTGATCGGGATCGTCATCGGCGGAACGGCGGGCTACTTCGGCGGTGCCGTCGACCTTTGGATCGTACGCCTGATGGACGTGTTCATGTCCATTCCGGCGATCTTCCTCGTCCTTGTCATCATTGCTTTCTTCGGTGCCAGCAAGGTGAACACCATGCTGGTGATCGGAGCCGTGTACTGGCCGGCCACGGCTCGAATCGTGCGGGCAGAGTTCCTCCGCTTGCGAAGGCAGGAGTTCGTGGAAGCGGCGCGAGCCCAGGGAGCCCATTCGTTGCGGATCATCGTGCGCCACTTGATACCCAATGCCATGCCGGCCCTCATTGTGCAGGTCACCCTGTTCGTGGCCGAGGCCATTCTGATCGAGTCGGGCCTGTCCTATCTCGGTCTGGGCGCTCAGCCCCCCGAGCCCTCCTGGGGGAACATGCTGGTCGAGGGACGCCGATACCTGGACAGCGCCTGGTGGATTGCCACCTTTCCCGGCCTGGCGATCTTCTTGACGGTACTTTCTTTGAACCTCTTGGGAGACGGCCTGCGCGATGCTCTGGATCCGCGACTGCGATGATGCCGAACGTTGTCCGGCCCTCCGCTGGGGGCGAACCTCAGGCCGGTCAAGCATTGTACCGGTGAAGTGTGGGGGGTGCAACATTGCTTCTGTGGGAACTCTTCGTGGCCTTTGGAAGGGCCAACTTGCTGGGATATGGCGGCGGCCCTTCGGTGGTACCGCTCATCCGTGCGGAAGTGGTGGATACGTACCATTGGATGACGGCGGAGGAGTTCGCCAACGCCCTCGCAATCGGGAACCTCCTTCCCGGGCCGATTGCCACCAAGATGTCCGGGTACATCGGGTACAAGGTCGCGGGTATTCCAGGGGCCATCGTGGCGACCCTGGCCACCGTCTTGCCGACGGCCATCTTGATGGTGTTGCTAGCGGCCATCCTCTTGAGGTACAGGGACTCGGCAATCGTCCGGGGCATGATCGCCGGTGCGAAACCCGTCGTGTGGGTCCTCTTTCTTCTGCTGGTGGTGGATTTCTTCCCGTTTGTTCGTCCCGATAAGGCGGGGTGGATTCCTGCAGCCATCGCCGCATGTGCTTTCATCGGCGTCTACTTTTTCAAGATTCACGAAGGCGTGGCCATCGTCACGGGCCTCCTTCTCGGTGCGCTGTTCTTGCGATAGCGCGCTTGGCTAACCAACCGCTTGATGGGAACTACGGGGCGTCCTGGGGGCTCGATGGTTTGGTAGCGGCGCCATGGGTTGGACGATCGCCGTTGGTCAACAAGGGGTGAGCCGGTTGGCGGGAACCGATGCTCTGGTACAGGTGCGGGGGTTACGTATTGCGTTTCACACGGAAGAGGGGTTGCTGCCGGTCGTCAATGGTGTGGACTTGCACGTCCGCCGCGGGGAGACCCTGGCGGTAGTGGGGGAGTCGGGCTGCGGCAAGAGCGTGACGGCGCTCTCCATCATGCGCCTGATCCCCTCGCCGCCGGGCCGCATCGAGGCGGGCGAGATCCTCTTCGA
>QGUQ01000478.1 GCA_003242195.1 Bacillota bacterium
GCGCGTGGACCCGCAGCATCGCGTACATCTTGGCCAGCCAGGGGTCCCTGGCCAGGGAGATGATCTGGTCGTGAAAGCGGGTGTTGAGCTCGACGCAGGCCCGGGTGTCCCGGCGGTCGTGGGCCTCCGCCAGGCGGAGATGGATGGATTCCAGATCCCGGAGGTCGTCGCCGGTGACGTTGCGGGCCGCCAGGTAGGCCGCCATCCCCTCGATGGCTGCCCGGCACGTGTAGATGGAGAAGACGTCGGATTCCGCGGGCCGGAACACCTCGGCAAAGCCGTCGACGATCCGCACCAGGCCGTCCTGTTCCAGCTTGCGGAGGGCCTCCCGGATGGGCGTCCGGCTCACGTTCAGGGAGGCTGCCACCTCGGTCTCCACCAGGCGCTGCCCGGGTTCCAGCCGCCCGTCGATGATGGCCTCGCGCAGCCGTTGGTAGGCCTGGAGGTAGAGGGGCTGGGGGCGGTCCAGGCTCTCCAGCGATACGCCATGATGCTTCCGGTCCATCCGGTTCTCGCCCCATCCTGGCCGCGGAGCCCACAGGCGTGGTGCGGCGCCATGCTGTGGTCTGTATACAGCACACAGGCAGTGGACTCCTTTCGGGGCGACCTGGCTACACTCTTGTGGCGGGAGCCGCGGTCATGCCTTACCATGGCCGGTAAGACCAATCCAGGGGGGCGTTATGGATGTCGCGAACCATCCCTGACCCCATCACTGTCCTATCCGACGCGGCCCTGGCCGACGCCGCCCTTCGCCATCACCGCCAGGCGCGGGGCAAGATCGAGATCCGGGGGCGCGTGCCCCTGGAAGGTCCCGCCGACCTGGCCCTGGCCTATACGCCCGGCGTGGCCGCGGCGGCTGCCGCCATCGCCCGCGATCCCGACGCGTCCTACACGTACACCGGCCGCGGCAACCTGGTGGCCATCATCAGCGACGGTACCGCCGTCCTCGGTTTGGGACGGGTCGGACCCCTGGCGGCCTTGCCGGTCATCGAGGGGAAAGCGCTGCTGCTGAAGCACCTGGCGGGGGTCGACGCCTTCCCCCTGGCGTTGGCGGTTGAAGACGTGGCGACGCTGGTCACCGTGGTCCGGGCCCTCGAACCCACCTTCGGTGCCATTGTCCTGGAGGACGTAGCCGCACCCGCCTGCTTCGCCGTGGTGGAGCAGTTGGAGCAGCAGCTGGAAATCCCGGTGTTCCACGACGACCAGCACGGGACGGCGGCGGCGGTGTGCGCGGCGCTGCTCAACGCCCTGCGGATCACCGGCCGCCGGCTGGAGGAAACCCGCATCGTGGTCAACGGCGCCGGCGCCGCGGGGTTGGCGACGGCGCGGATGCTGCTGGAACTGCGGCCGGCCAGCCTGCTGGTGTGCGACTCCCGGGGCATCCTTGCCCCCGGCCGGGCCGGGATGAACCCCTACAAGGAAGCCGTCGCCCGGGCCACCAACCCCGGGGGGCGGACCGGCAGCCTGGCCGAAGCCCTGGAGGGGGCCGACGTCTTCGTGGGCCTGAGCAGCGCCGGCGCCCTGAAGCCGGAGGACGTCCGGCGGATGGCGCCCGATCCCGTTGTGTTCGCCCTGGCCAATCCCGAGCCCGAGATCGGCGCCGAGCAGGCGCGGGACGCCGGCGCCGCCGTGGCGGCCACCGGCCGGTCCGACGACCCCAACCAGATCAACAACGTGCTCATTTACCCGGGGCTGCTGAAGGGCGCCCTGGAGGTGCGGGCCCGCGCCATCACGCCGGGCATGGTGCTGGCGGCGGCCAGGGCCCTGGCGCCGCTGGCGGACCTGGACGGCGGCCGCCTGCTGCCTTCGATCTGGGACCCGCGGGTGGTCCCGGCGGTGGCGGACGCGGTGGCCCGCCAGGCGGCCGCCGACGGGGTGGCGCGGCAGGCTCCCGCGGGCTGACGCGGCCCGTCAGGCTCCCGGCGGTCGTGCGGCCCGGCAGGGACAGGACCCCCCGGGGCGTAGGGACGTAGGAGCG
>QGUQ01000090.1 GCA_003242195.1 Bacillota bacterium
GCGCGGGTGGGAACCGCACGGGCGCCAGCAGAAAAAGTCAAACCCGCTAGGGGCCGGTCCTGCCGGCCCCTTTTCCTTTCAACTGGCGGCCCTCATCCGCGGCTGTCGATCCCACCAACGCCCACCAAGGCGCCCCGTGCCCGCCCACCTGGCCCTCGGTCCTGCAGCCCATCCACGCCCGCCCTCCCGGTGGCAGCACCACGCCATCACCACGGGGGGCGACCGAGCTGCCCAGGAAATGCCGCAGCCGATCGGGTTATGCCCGGTCTGGACCCGTTCACTCTAGCCTTAGACCACGCGGTCGCGACGCGCCTCGCCCCGTCGCGACCGGTGTAGCCGCGAGGTGCTGATGGATGGCCGGCCACGGGGGCCTCACCGCGGGACAGCTCGTCCTGCTCGCCTTGGGAACCGTCATCGGCGGCTCCTTCTTCTTCGGTTCCGCCATCGCCATCCGCGCCGCGGGCCCGGCCATCCTCCTGGGGTTCGTGCTGGGTGCCGCCCTGGTCTACATCGTCCTGGCCGCGCTGGCCGAACTCACCACCGCGGACCCTCATCCTGGCTCTTTTCGCCACTACGCCGAACGAGCTTACGGTCCCCTAGCGGGGTTCGTGGTGGGCTGGGTCTACTGGGCCGGTTTGACCCTGGCCATGTCCAGCGAAGCGACGGCAGCAGCGGTGTTTCTCCGTTCCTGGACGGAGTTGCCGGCACCCGTGCTCGCCACTCTGGTCGTGCTGTCCGTCACGGTGTTGAACCTGCTGGGCGCCCGCCAGTTTGCACGGCTTGAAGGCATCCTGGTCGCCATCAAGGTCCTGGCAGTGGTCGGGTTCATCGCCGTGGGCGCAGCCCTGATCCTGGGGCTGATCCCGGGCCGGCCAGCGGTGGGGTGGGGCGCGCTGGCCGCCGAGCCCTTCTTCCCGGCGGGTCTGGGTGGGCTGGCAGGCAGCATGTTGATCGTCATCTTCACCTATGCGGGCTTCGAGGTCATCGGCCTCGCCGCCCCCGAGGCGCACGATCCGGCGCGGACGGTGCCCCGGGCCAACCTGCTGACGACGCTCGGCCTGACCGCCCTTTACGTCGTCGCCATCGGCGTCTTGCTGCCCCTGATCCCCACGGCGCGCCTGACCACCGAGGCAAGCCCGTGGGTGGCCGCGCTGGGCGCCCACGGGATCGCGTGGGCGGCCCGTGCCATCAACGGCGTGGTGATCACCGCCATCCTGTCCACGATCCTGGCAGCCCTCTTCGGTCTCGGGCGCGTGGTGCGTTCCCTGGCCGAGGCCGGGTACGGGCCGGCGTGGCTCTGTGACCGTGGCGAGGTGCCGCGGCGGGGGATCCTTTTCTCCGGCCTTGCCATGCTGGCCGGCGTAAGCCTGGGGTACGTGCTCCCCCGGCAAGCGTACCTGTTCCTGGTCAGCGCCGGCGGCTTCGCCTTTCTCCTGGTCTATCTCTCCGTCGTCGCCGCCCAGCTCCGCTTGCGGCGCGTGGCGGGATGCCCGCCCCCGGGGCGCTGTCAGGTCCCCGGCTATCCCTACACCTCGTGGCTGGCCCTGGCGGCACTGGTCGCGATCACGGCCAGCATGCCGCTGGTGCCCGGCCAGGGCAGCGGGCTGGTGGCCGGCCTGGCCCTGACCGGCGCCACCGCGACGACCTTCTGGCTGCGGCGCGCTGCCGGAGCGCGGCGACCGGCAGAGCCGGCCCTGGTTGTCCTGCCACGAGTCCGGCCGGGCTGGGAGCTGGCACGCGAACTGGGGCCCCACCGTCCATCGAAATCGGACCGGCAGGCGTCTCCCCCGGCCGCCGACCCTCGGCGGGACCTCGGAGACGCGGCCGGCCCGGAAGATGATAGGCCGCGCGGTGAGGATGGGCCGCGCGGTGATCTCCCCTAGTTCCGCCTCCCTCTCGGCCCATTTCCCTTGTGCCGGTCCCCGCGCTGCGCTTCCCGCTCGAACCCGCATGGACCGCAGTCCTCGGTCTCGGGTCCTCCAGCCGGCCTCCGTCCCGGGTCGGAGGCCGGTTCAGCCCGCCGGCGCATGCGCCGCCTTCCCGCCACCCGCTACGCTCAACGTGACCTCCGAGGCGGCAGTGAAGGGCTACGCGGGCTGGGGCGGGTACGGCTCCAGCAAGGCGGCGCTGGAGCTCATCACCCGAACCCTGGCGGCGGAACTGGCCGGGACCGGCATCCGCGTGGTGGCCGTGGATCCCGGCGACATGCGCACCCGCATGCACCAGGAGGCTTTCCCGGGCGAGGACATCAGCGACCGGCCCCCACCCGAGGTGGCGGTACCCGCCATCCTGTGGCTGGCCGACCACGAGCCCGAACCGGGCCGCTGGCGGCACCGGGCCCAAGGGTGGAACCCGCCGGCCGCCGACGCCGCGGCGGCCGGGGGCGCCAGCGATGCTCCCCCGGCAACCGGCCGAGGCGCGGGCGGGGGTGTGCAGCCGTGAACGCCAGCGCCCTGCGCTTCGAACTGCCTCCGTTCCTCCAGGCGGCGGTGCCGCCCGAGGCCCGGGGGCTCCCCCGCGACGGCGTTCGCCTGCTGGTGCTGCCGCGGGGCCGGCCTCTGCGCGTCCACCTGTCCACGGAGCGCGGTGGCGGATGCTGGATCATCGAACCGCGGGCCGCCGACGGCAGCCCTTGGGGGGACGAACCCTTGCCGGCAGGCGCCGTGCTCCGGATTCCCGGAACCGGTGCCGCAGTGCGGGTTCACGACACGATGTTCGCCGCCGAGCCCGGCTCGGCCGAGATGCCGTCGGCGGGGCGCCCCTTCACGCCGCGGCTGGTGCGGGCCCTGCGGGCGCGGGGCGCGGGCCTGGCAGGCATCATCTTGCACACCGGCGTGTCCAGCCACGAGATCACCAGCGCGCGTGTGGAGGAGCACCCCGTCTACCCGGAGTGGTACTCGGTCCCGCCGCGGACGGCAGGAGCCGTGAATGCCACGCGCCGCCGCGGCGGGCGCGTGATCGCGGTGGGGACGACGGTGGTACGGGCCCTGCCAAGGAGGGGAGACCGCCCTGGCCTCCCTGCCCGGGCGTACCGGCCGGGCGTTCTGCAGGGGCTACCGATGGTTCAGGGCTGCCAACCGCCAGGGCGGCGTTCCGTCACCGAAGGCCACCTCGACATCGTCCGGCGCGACTGGGGGATCTTCCCCCGCCTGCTGATGACCGCGTTCGTCGACCCCGGCAAACAGCCCCTCCCGACGCTCAACGAGGAGGGACGATCAGCAGGATGAAGGTGGTTGCCTCGGCGCCCGGGTTGGGTTTCGCGCCGCCAATCGCGGCCCTCGCGGCACTGCTCGGACTCGTGGCCGTCCCCTGGGGAGGCTTGGCGCCAGGCACGCTGGTGGCGGCACGGCTGTCCGGCGTCTCGTTCCAGCGACTGGGGGAGTTGAGCGCGGTACTCTCGCTGCCGGTCTTCCTGATCTGCGGCTTCTCGGCCGCGGCGGCTACGGTGGGTGCGCGGCGTGCGCTGGGCCGGGCAGCCGAGCTCGCACTAGCCGCAAGCTGCCTCTGGATCGGCATCGTCGCGGCGAACGGGCTTGCCGGCACCGCGGTGGCCGGCGTCCTGGGCAGCCTCGTCGGGCTGGCCGGCACCCTGGCCCTGATCCGCGTCCGCGAGGGCGGCCTGCCTCGACCGACCCGCCCGCAGTTGCGGGCTCTGGCGCCGTATGGGGCGCTGGTGGCGCTGCTCCTGCTATCGCGCGGGCTGGCCGCCGTCGCTCGGGCCATGGTGGCGAGCCCTGCAGGGGCGGTGCTCTCCGCCGCATCCTGGCCCGCGCCCTGGCTTCTGGTGGCATCGGTGGCGGCGACTGCCCTGACCGGGATCGGCGACCGTGCCCTGCGTTCGGCCGCCCGTCGGAGCGCGTTTCGGCTACTGCCCGTAGCACTGACCACGCTGTGGTTCCTCGCGGCCGGCGCCCTGATGGCGGCATCGGGCATGAGCGCCGCCCTGGCGCACGCGGCCTCTCGGCTCGGCGTCGGGTACGTCGTCGCCGTGCCGTGGCTGGGCGGGCTGGGCGGTTTCCTGACCGGGTCCAATACCGGCGCCAACGCCATGTTCGCGGCCGCCCAGGCCGAAGCCGCGGCGCAACTGGCCTATCCGGTCGACTGGCTGCTGGCCTTCCACAACGTCTCCGCGTCTCTGCTGACGATGGCCTCGGCCCCGCGGGTCAGCCTGGCGCTGAGCCTGGTCGACCGGGAGGGACCGGAACCGGGCCTCGTCCGCCGGTTGTTGATCACGGACGCCGCGGTGCTGGCGCTCCTGAGCTTCCTCGCAGCCGTTGCCACCGCAGGGCCATGACCTGACCTTGCAGCTGGGTGGCGACCGCTGCCACAGCCCGCCATACCGGGCCGTGCGGGCGCGCCCGGCCCGCCGCCCCGGGCCCATCAGGGCAGGTCGACGAGCCCGTAGCGCAACGCCAGCACCACGGCCTGGGTGCGATCGGTAGCGCCCAGCTTGGCGAGTATGTGGCTGACGTGGGTCTTGACGGTCTTCTCGGCGATCACCAGGCGGTCGGCGATCTCCCGGTTGCTCAACCCCTCCGCCATGCATTGCAGGACCTCGCGCTCGCGCGGGGTCAAGGGTTCCGCCAGCCCGGTCTCCCCCTCGCGGCGCGTATGTTCCACCAGGGCCCGCGCAGCCTCCGGGTGCAGGTAGGTCTCGCCCGCGTGCACGCGGCGGATGGCCTCGGCCAGCTCGGCGGGGCGCACGTCCTTGAACAGGTAGCCGCGGGCGCCTGCCCGGACGGCCTGGACCACCCGTCCGGCCTCGGTGAAGCTGGTCAGGGCGATCACGGGCAGGGCCGGCCACCGCTTGCGGATGGCAGCGATGGCCGCGACGCCGTCGAGGCGGGGCATGACCAGGTCCATGAGCACGACATCCGGTACGCAGCGCTCGATCTCCGCCAGGACCTGCTGGCCGTCGGCGGCCTCGCCGGCGACGACGAATCCCGGTTGGAGTTCGAGAAACGACTTCAAACCCTCGCGCACGACCGCATGGTCGTCCGCGATCAGCACCCGGATCGGTGCCGCCGGGGCGACATCGCCCGGTTCGACAACACCCGGTTCGGCGGGCCGTGGCGCCCGGTCGGCCCGCCGGCCGCCCGGGCCGGCGTCACGCGGCTCCACCGCCTCTTCACCCCTCCCGCACCCGCGGGGCCAGCGGAACGTACACGCGGACGCGGGTCCCGCCGCCTCGCGGTGAGACGACCTCCAGCCTTCCACCCATCTCCTCGGCGCGCTCCCGCATGAACCGCAGGCCGTAGCCCCCTGCACCGGAAGCACCACCGGGCGCGGGACGGAGGCCGGCCCCGTCGTCCCGGACCTCCAGCAACAGCCCCTCGCGATGGGGCGCCACCCGTACCCGCGCGCGGGAGGCCCGGGCGTGCCGTATCACGTTACTCAACGCTTCCTGGGCGATTCGTAACAAAGAGGTCTCCACGTGAGGCGGTAGCGGCCGCGACGGCGGCCACTCCCACCGTACCTCTACCGGCAGGTCGTGGAGGCGCCCGAGCATGCGCGCATGGGCGCGCAGGGCTTCGGCCAGGTCCCGGCTCGCGGCCTCGGGGCGCAGTTCCCGGATCAGGGCACGCATCTCGGCCAGCGCAAGCCCCGCCAGTTCCCGGGCTCGGGCCAGCTTCCCCCCGACACGGGAGGCATCCGTGGCCGCCAGGGTGGCGGCCGCCTCCAGGGTGAGTTGGAGGCTGAAGAGCAGCTGGGTCACCGAGTCGTGCAGCTCCCGGGCCAGCCGGTTGCGCTCCTGCCAGGCCGCCAGTTCCCGTTCCTGGCGGCGCTGCCGCTCGACGAGGCGCGCCCGCTCGACGGCCGCGCCCAGCTGGTAGCCGACAGCAAGGAGCAGGGCCAAGTCTTCCTTGGAGAACAGGTGCCGGCCCGGCGCGGCCACGTTGAGGATTCCGAGGGCGCGGCCTTCCACCCGCAGGGGGACGCTGGCGTGATACTCCAGTCCCTCCCGTTCTTCCTCCGGTGCGGACTGCAGGCGGCTGCACTGGACGATGTTGACCGGTTCCTCCAACCCGCCGGTGCGGAAAAAGTAGTGGCAGTTGCAGTCCCCGGCGCACAACCGCCGTCTCCCGTCGCGGGCCAGCGCCACCGGCAGCCCCGCGTCGGCGGCCAGCTGGAGGCGGTCCGTCGCCGGGTCATAGAGGAAGATCCAGGCGGAGCGCAATCCCAGGAGCGAGACGGCCAGGGGAAGGGTCTCCCCCAGCGCGCGGGACAGCTCGACGCTGCGGTTCAGCGTCTCGGCGATGGTCTTGAGGGTTTCCAGCTCCCGCAAGCGCCGCTCCGTCTCGCCCATGGACTCCCGCCCTCTCCCCTCGCCGGCATACGAGAACAGCCCCGCCGTGCGGCGGGGCTGGGCATCCCACGGTGGGCCATGAGGGAGTCGAACCCCCAACACCCCGGTTAAAAGCCGGGTGCTCTGCCAGTTGAGCTAATGGCCCGGTTGGCTGGGGCGGCAGGATTCGAACCTGCGATCGAGGATCCAAAGTCCCCTGCCTTACCGCTTGGCTACGCCCCAACGCAAGACCGGCCGCGAGCGGCGCGCCGATCCGGGAAACGCATGGGCCGCGGTGCAAGCTCTCCTGCACGGGAGGCGACCCACGCGGGCTACGCGAACAGGACCGGTCAGCCCGGGCGGTAGAGGGAGCAGCCCTATGGGAAGCCCCCGGGCAACTCCCTCCGCTCGCCGCCACCCCGGCTGCCGGCCCGCCCGCGCTGCCTTGTGGTGGGTGACTGAGGGGATTCGAACCCCCGACCTCCAGGGCCACAACCTGGCGCTCTAACCAGCTGAGCTACAGCCACCACGCTATGCGCGCTCTGCGCGTCGACCCGCAGCCCGCCCCGGCGTGCCTTGGGCCGGCACCGCCGCACGCCCTCGCCGCGGGCTGCCCCGGCGCGCCCGGAGCGGAGCGCCCGGAGGGATTCGAACCCTCGACCAACCGCTTAGAAGGCGGTCGCTCTTCCGCTGAGCTACGGGCGCCTTGAGCGGGAGACGGGAATCGAACCCGCGTCGCCGGCTTGGAAGGCCGGTGCTCTACCATTGAGCTACTCCCGCGAAGCGCTCGCGCGTCGGGCCGGCGCGCGTACCGGGCGCAACCTTGAGTATACCATAAACCTGTCTTTTATAACCACCTAACGTGCCCGCCGTAACCCTCTGGGTAGATATGGGGGGTGGGCGTTACTTAAAAAAAAAAAAGAACCACAAAAA
>QGUQ01000479.1 GCA_003242195.1 Bacillota bacterium
GCGCCAGGTCGACGTGCCGGTGGAATACGTAGGCTTCACCATCCCCGATGAGTTCGTTGTAGGTTACGGCATCGACTATGCCGAGCAGTTCCGCTACCTGCCGTACATCGCCTGCGTCAAGGTCGAGGACTGAGGTCGCCCCGGGCGATGTCCAGGAAAAGGAAATCGCCTCCCCCGCCCCGAACTCTTTACCGGCAAACCTCCCATTGGGGAAGGGGGCGATGCCGTGTTCCGTCGCGGTCAATGGGTTCGTCACCGCCGGTCCGGCGAATTGGGCGTGATCCTTCGCCTGCGCAGCTCCCGGCAGTCCATCCGGGTGCGCTGGCAATCGGGAGCCGAGCAGGAATGCACCTCCGATGACGTGGAGCCATGGGACCCACCTCCGGGCGTGGACCCGTCCCGCCTGGCCATCGGGAAGGGCGACCCAGGCCCCGATCATCGCAGTGCCTCCGGCGAGTGAACCGCGACGACACAGGATCCCACGGCAGGCGCGCCAGCGGGCGGCGACAGGCCCCGGGAGCGGGAGCGGGCACCGGCCCGCCCCGCGAGCCGGCCCACGGACCCGCGGCCGGCCCGCGGGAGTGGAGGAACCGAGAGGAACGAACGAAGGCGGAAGAGAGAAGAAGAGCCACCGGGCGGCACGCCGTAGCCCGCGGGGCGATGGGCGTGCCGCCTTTCGTATTGGTGGCCCTCCCAGCTCCGGCGGGGCCTGGCCTACCCCGGCGGGCTGGCATGCCCCGGCGCAGCGCGGCACCTCTGGGGGGCGCCGCGCAATTCCCCCGCCGTCACGGCATGAGCCGCGGCATCGCCGGGCACCCCGCCTCCCATACTAGGACCGCAGCGGGGTATGGGAAGGCGTGAAGTCATCGTGGGCCTGGGAACGCTGCCGGGGCAGTTGCGGTGGCTGGCGGGTTACATGGGGCGCGTGTTGCCGCTGGTCGACCGCACGCTGGACCGCTGGGAGGAGCGGGCACGCGCCATCCCCGATCCGGAGCTGCGCCGCCAGGCGCTGGCCAGCATCAGGACGAAGCGCTTCCACTGTGAGGGTGGATCGGTGTTCGCCGTGGCGGCCCCCGACGCGGACACCCGCTACCGCCTGATCCGCCTGATCGTGGCCCTGCAGACCATCAGCGACTACCTGGACAACCTGTGCGACCGCAGCGTCAGCCTGGATCCCCGGGACTACCGCTGCCTCCACCAAGCGATGCTGGACGCCGTGACCCCGCCGGCGGGCCCTGACCCTGTCGAGGGGTCGATCCGGCGGGCGGTGTTGACCCCGCCCGGGGAACCGTTCCCCCACCCCGGGTCCCCGCCGGGGCACGAAGACCCTGCCGGCGGATATTACCGGCTCCATCCCCACCATGACGACGGGGGCTACCTGGCCGCCCTGGTGGCCGAGTGCCGCGCCCAGACCGCCGCCTTGCCGGGTTACGGCCGCGTCGCCCCGCGGGTGGCGGAGCTGGTGGGCCTCTACAACGACCTCCAGGTATACAAGCACGGCCCCCGGGAGAGCCGCCTGCCCCGGCTCGAGCGGTGGTTCGCCCGGCGGGGCAGGCGGTACCACGGACAGCTTCACTGGTGGGAGTTCGCGGCCGCGTGCGGCTCGACGCTGGCCGTCTTCGCCCTGTTCCTCGAGGCCGGCTGGCAGCCGCAACCCGCGGCCGAGGACCTGAACGCCCTGCTGGCCGCGTACTTCCCGTGGGTGTGCGGGCTCCACATCTTGCTGGACTATTTCATCGATCAGGAGGAAGACCGGGCCGGCGGCGATCTCAACCTGGTGAGCTACTACCCCACCCGCGAGCTCCTCCGGGAACGGCTGGCCTTGTTCGTGCGGGAGGCGCGGCGCCACGTGGCGCGACTTCGCCGCCGCCCGCTGCACGAGCTGGTGGTGTCGGGCCTGCTGGGCCTGTACCTCTCAGACCCACAGGGGGCCGCCAGGGGGGGAGAGCCCGCCCCCCCGCCCTTCTCGC
>QGUQ01000091.1 GCA_003242195.1 Bacillota bacterium
CCGCAGCCGTTGTTCGATGGCGTAGGCGACCCGCAGGACGGTGACCTCGTCAAAGGGGCGCCCGATCACCTGGAGACCGACGGGCAGGCCGCCGGCGAAGCCACACGGGACGGAGATCGCCGGCAAGCCGGCCATGTTGACGGGCAGCGTGCAGATGTCCGCGGTGTACATGGCCAGCGGGTCGTGGAGGCGGGCTCCCAACTCGAAGGCCACCGTTGGCGCCGTGGGCGCGATCAGCACATCGAAGTGCTGGAAGCAGCGGTCAAAGTCCTGCTTGATGAGCCGCCGGACCTGCAAGGCCTTGCGGTAGTAGGCGTCATAGTAGCCCGATCGCAGGGCGAAGGTGCCCAGCAGAATGCGCCGCTTGACCTCGGGACCGAAGTGCTGCCGGGTCCGCAGGTACATCTCGTCCAGGCGCTCGCCCTCCACCCGCAGGCCGTAGCGCACCCCGTCATAGCGGGCAAGGTTGGACGAGGCCTCCGCCGTGGCCACCAAGTAGTACGCGGGCAGCGCGTGCTCGACGCTGGGCAGCGATGTCTCCTCCGCCAGGGCGCCATCGCCGGTGAGCTGCCGGACCGCGGCCAGCACCGCCTCCCGCACGGGTTCCTCCACCGCCGGGCCGAAGAATTCCTTGGGCAAGCCGATGCGGAGCCCGCTCACCTCCGCCGATAGCAGGCTCCGGTAGTCGGGAACCTCCACGGGCGCCGAGGTGGAGTCCGCCGGATCGTGCCCGGCGATGGCCTGCAGAACCAGCGCGCAGTCGGTTACGTCCCGGGTCAGGGGCCCGATCTGGTCCAGGGACGAGGCGAAGGCGATCAGCCCGTACCGCGACACCCGCCCGTAGGTGGGCTTGAGCCCCACCACGCCGCAGAAGGCAGCGGGCTGGCGAACGGAACCCCCGGTGTCGGAACCCAGGGCCGCCACCGCCTCGCCGGCGGCCACGGCGGCCGCCGAGCCGCCGCTGGAGCCGCCGGGCACCCGGCCCGGGTCCCAGGGGTTGCGGGTGATGCCGTACGCGGAGGTCTCCGTGGAGGAGCCCATGGCGAACTCGTCCATGTTGGTCTTGCCCAGGACGACGGCGCCCGCCTGCCGCAGCCGCTCCACCGCCGTGGCCGTGTAGGGAGGCCGGTATCCCTCCAGCATCCGCGACGCGGCGGTGGTGGGCACGCCGCGGACGCACAGGTTGTCCTTGATGGCCACGGGGATGCCGGCCAGGGGCCCCAGCGGCTCGCCCCGCCGGCGGCGAGCATCGATCTGCTCGGCCTCCGCCAGGGCGCTGTCAGCCGTCACCGCCAGGTAGGCACCGATGGTACCGTCCAGTTCCTCGATGCGATCCAGGAAGTGCTGCGTGAGCTCGCGGGCGCTGATCTCGCCCGCGGCCAGCCGCTCCGCCAGCCGGTGGGCGGGGGTGAAGACCAGTTCTTCCATCATTCGATCACCCGGGGGACGCGCAGGAATTCGCCGTTGCGATCGGGGGCCGCCGCCAGCAGCTCGTCGCGGCCCGCGGCGGAACGCGGGTCGTCCGGTCGCGTCACGTTGGTCAGATCGAGAAGCACGTGGGCCAGGGGCTCGACGCCGGAGGTGTCCACCTGGCTCAGTTGCTCCATCGCCTCCACGATCCGCCCCAGCTGACGGGCCAGGGTCTCCTCCTCCGACGGGTCCAGGCCAAGGCGCGCCAGCTCGGCGATGCGCCGGACCTCATCCCGCGTGATGTCCGCCATGCTCAGCCCCCTCCTGCCTCACGTCATGGTTTTTCCGCGGTTCGGTGGCGGATTCCCCATGGGTCCTCGCTATGGGACCCATCCTCAGGACGTGCCCATTATATCAAGTTTCCAGCCGCGAGCCCGCAGCGGGCCGGCCGGAAGGCGGCCCCTGGCGGTCGCCGGCCGGAGCCGGACCGGGGGAGCCATCCGGGGACCCCGGCCCTATGCCCGGGTGGTACCTGGCGAGACGGTGTGCCGCGCTGCGCTATCCGCCCGCCGGAAGTAGGCGGCGAGGAGGGCACCGGAGATGTTGTGCCACACGCTGAAGATGGCGCTGGGCACGGCCGCCAGCGGCGTGAAGTGCGCGGTGGCCAGGGCAGCCCCGAGACCCGAGTTCTGCATGCCCACCTCGATGGCCACCGCCTTGCACTGGTTGAAGCCGAGACCGCCCAGGCGCGCCACGGCATAACCCAGCAGGTAGCCCAGGGCGTTGTGGAGGGCGACCACCAGGAAGATCATGGCGCCGCTGGTCGCCAGCCTCGGCTGGTTGGCGGCGACGACGCCGGCAACGATGGCGACGATGGCGGCCACGGACACCAGAGGAAGCGCCGCCACCGCGGCCTCCGCCTGGCGCTTGAAGAGCCCTTTCACCACCAGGCCGAGGACGATGGGGACGATGACCACGTTGACGATGGACCAGAAGAGGGCGCCGGCGTCGACGGGGATCCATTCCCGCGCCAGGAGCAGCATCAGGGCCGGGGTCACGACGGGAGCCAGCAGCGTCGTGCAGCTCGTCATCGTCACCGAAAGGGGCACGTCGCCGCGGGCCAGGTACGTCATCACGTTGGAGGCCGTCCCACCGGGGCACGAGCCAACCAGGATCACGCCCACGGCCACCTCGGGGGGAAGCCGCAACCCCTTGGCCAAAGCGAGGGCCAGTAACGGCATGATGGTGTACTGGACCACGACGCCAAGGAGCACGTCCCTGGGCCTCTTCAGCACCTCCCGGAAATCGGCGGCCGAGAGGGTCAGCCCCATCCCGAACATGACGATGCCCAGCAGGGGCACGACATGGCGGGCCAGCGGCGCCAGTTGCGCGGGAAACAGGTAGCCCGCCACCGCAGCCAGTGCGATCCAGGCAGCAAAGGTGTTCCCGACGAAACGGCTGATCCTTGCCACCGCGTTCATCGACCCTCTGCACCTCCGTTGCCGTCTTGCGGGACGTACGAAGGAACGAAGGAAGGAGCCGTGCGGCGCCTGGGCCTTTGTCCGACTGAGTACCACGGTGGCTACGGGTTTCCTGCCGCCCGTGATCTGCGATGGGCCGGAAAAACATCATGCGGGCCCCCCGCGGGGCCCGCATGCGTCTGAACCGTGGTCTTTGATTCCGGATGTCGTACTCGACCGACGCCGAGAACGGAGCCGGCACGGCGGGGCGCCTCACGCAGCCCCGTTGGGCGATACAAGGTGGCAGGCGACCCAGTGGCCTGGAGCGACCTCCTGCAGCTCGGGCCGCGCCTCGAAGCAGATCTTCTCCGCCAGCGGGCAGCGCGTGTTAAAGGGGCAGCCCTGCGGCGGGTTCAATGGGCTGGGCACGTCACCCTTGAGGACGATGCGCTCGCGCGTCCGCTCCACCCGGGGATCGGGGATCGGTACGGCGGACAGTAGCGCCTGGGTGTAGGGGTGCTGCGGGTGCTGGTAGAGCTCGTCGCTCTCCGCCAGTTCCATGATCTTACCCAGGTACATGACCGCCACGCGGTCGCTGATGTGCTTGACCATCGACAGGTCGTGGGCGATGAAGATATAAGTCAGCCCGAACTTCTCCTGCAGATCGGTCATCAGGTTGACGATCTGGGCCTGGATGGACACGTCCAGGGCCGAGATCGGCTCGTCGGCGATGATGAACTCGGGCTTCACCGCCAGTGCCCGGGCGATACCGATGCGCTGCCGCTGGCCTCCCGAGAACTCGTGGGGAAAGCGGTTGGCGTGTTCCCGGTTCAGGCCCACCAGGTTGAGCAGCTCGTGGATGCGCTCGGTCCGCTCCTTACGGCTCTCGTACAGGCCGTGCAGGTCCAGGGCCTCGCCGATGATCTCCGACACCAGCATACGGGGGTTGAGGGACGCGTAGGGGTCCTGGAAGATCATCTGGGCCCGCCGCCGGAACCGCATGAGGTCCGGACCCGACAGCTTGTGGACGTCCTGGCCGTCAAAGAGCACGGTGCCGCCCGTGGGCTCGTACAGGCGGATGATGGTGCGGCCGACGGTGGATTTGCCGCAGCCGGACTCACCCACCAGGCCCAGGACCTCCCCCCGCCGGATCTGGAAGGAGACGCCGTCCACGGCCTTCAGCACGGCGCCCCGCCCGACGTCGAAGTACCGCTTCAGGTCACGGACCTCCACCAGAGGCCGCTCACCATTGGCCTGCCCGGCGTCGGCGCGACGCTCCTCGATCACCGCGCCCCCAGCCGTGTTGCTCATCCCTCATGCCCCCCTTTCCTCGGCGTTGAGCCCGACCGCCGGCGCGTAAGGATGGTGCAACCAGCACCTGGCCGGATGGCCCGGCCGGATCTCCTGCATTTCGGGTTCGTACATCTGGCAGACCTTCATGGCGTAACGACAGCGCGGGGCAAAGGCGCAGCCCGGTGGCGGTGCGAAGAGATCCGGCGGCGTCCCTGGGATCGCCTGCAGCCGGTCACGGCGGTCATCCAGCCGCGGGATCGATTGAAGCAGGGCCTCGGTGTACGGGTGCTTCGGGTGGTAGAAGATCTCGTCGGGCGTCCCCTGCTCCACGATCTGCCCCGCGTACATCACCGCGATCCGGTCCGCCATGCGCGCCACCACACCCAGGTCGTGGGTGATCAGAATGATCGCCGTGCCCAGGCGCCGCTTGAGATCCTGCATGAGTTCCAGGATCTGCGCCTGAATGGTCACATCCAGGGCGGTGGTCGGTTCGTCGGCGATGAGCAGCGCCGGGCTGCACGCCAGGGCGATGGCGATCATCGCCCGCTGCCGCATGCCGCCCGAGAACTGGTGGGGGTACTGGCGGACGCGGTCCTCCGGGTTCGGGATCCCCACCAGCTTGAGCAGTTCCACCGCCCGGTCCATGGCCTGGGCCGGGCTGAGTCCCTGATGCTTGATCAGCGGCTCGGCGATCTGGCGGCCGACGGTCATCGTCGGGTTCAGGGAGGTCATGGGGTCCTGGAAGATCATACCCATGTACCGCCCGCGGATCTTCTGCATCTCGCGCTCCGGCAGGCGGGTGATCTCCTTGCCCTGGAACCGGATGGACCCGCTGACGATCCGTCCCGGCGGCATGGGAATCAGGCGCATGATGGTCTGGGCGGTGACCGACTTGCCGGAACCCGACTCTCCGACGATGGCCAGCGTCTCGCCCCTACCCAGCTCGAAGGAGACGCCCCGGACCGCCTGCACCTCGCCGCCATGGGTACGGAAGTGCACACGCAGGTCCTGGACCTGCAGCACAGGTTCCATCAGGTCGCCCCTTTCTACTTGCGGAGTCGAGGATCGAGCGCGTCGCGCAACCCGTCACCGACCACGTTGAAACCGAACATGGCGATGCTGATGGCCGCCGCCGGGAAGAAGAACTGCCACGGGTAGGTGCGGATCAGCTTGTACCCGTCGTTGATCATCGTTCCCCAGCTTGCCAGGGGGACCGGTACCCCGAGACCGATGTAGCTCAGGAAGGCCTCGCCGAAGATGGCCTGGGGAACGGTCAAGGTCAGGACGACCAGGACCGGACCCATGGCATTGGGTACCAGATGGCGGAAGATCAGCCGCCGGGCACCCGCACCCAGGACCCGAGCGGCCAGCACGAACTCCTGCTCCCGCAATTGGAGGAACTGGCCGCGTACGACGCGCGCCATGCCGGCCCAGCCGGTAATGCCCATGGCGACGATGATGGCCTTGATCCCCGGCTCCATCACGACCAGCAAGAGAATCACCACGATGAGGCTGGGGATGCCGTAGAGCACATCGACGATCCGCATCATGATCTCGTCCACGCGCCCACCGGCATAACCGGCGATGCCCCCGTAGATCACGCCGATCACCAGGTCGATCAGCGCCGCCATGATGCCGATGAACAGAGAGATGCGGCCGCCGACCCACACACGGGTGAAGATGTCGCGCCCGAGCTGGTCCGTACCGAACCAGTATTCCGCGGAAGGCGGTTTATTGATATTGGCGTAGTCCTGGTGGTCAAAGGTCTTCCCACCGAAATGGAACGAGATCACCGGACCGAAGATGGAACCGAGAGCCAGTATGATCAGTAGGACCAGCCCGAACATGGCCAGGCGGTTCTTGCGGAACCGGAGCCATGCGTCGCGCCAATAGCTGACGCTGGGCCGGTGGATGGCCTCTGCGGCCCCCGCCGCCACCGTTGCGGGCTCAAACAACTCCCGCGAGAGCTCCCGTGCCGCCCCGGGCACCGCCTGGAACTGTGGCTCTATTGCCACGGTCTTCACCTCCTCCCGTTACTCCCGACGCGAATGCGCGGGTCGACGATCCCGTACGAGAGGTCCACGAGAAAGTTTGAGATGATGAGGAACACGAAATAGAACACGGTCGTGCCGAGAATCAGCGGGTAGTCGTCCGTGAAGACACTTTGCACGTAGTACCGGCCGATGCCGGGAATGCCAAAAACCGTCTCAATGACCACGGTACCGGTGACGATGGTCGCGAAGAGCGGGCCCAGGATGGTGAGGACGGGCAGGATGGCATTCCGCAGACCGTGGCGCCAGACCACTTCGGTGTCGGACAGCCCTTTCGCCCTGGCCGTACGGATGTAATCCTGGCCCAGCACCTCCAGCATCTGTGTGCGCATCATACGGGCCATGACCGCTACGGTGCCCAGGCCCAGGGCAAAGGACGGCAGGATCGACCCCTTGAAGGTACCGTCCCAGACAATGGGGAATAGTCGCAACTTCACGCCCAGGAGATACTGGAGGACGACCCCGACCACGAAGCTGGGCACGGACACGCCGATGACGGCGATGACCATGGCGACATAGTCCCAGGTGCGGTTATGGTTCAAGGCTGCCACGGTACCCAAGGCGATGCCGGCGATGACCGCCCAAGTCAGTGCCTGGATGCCGACCTGGAAGGACTCCGGGAACCCTTCCCGGATCATGACCTCGACGTCGCGGCCGATGTTATAGAGCGACGAGCCCCACTCACCGCGCAGGAAGTTGGACCAGTAGACCAGGTACTGCTGCCAGAGTGGCTTGTCCAGGCCGTACTTCCTCATCATCAACTCTTTGATTTCCGGTCGCAGCTTCGGGTCCGTGAAGGGATCGCCCGGGACCGCGTGCATCATGAGAAAGGTAAGGGTTACAACCACCCATATGCTCAGCAGCATCAGGGCAAGTCGCTGCAGAACATACCGCCGCACCCTGGCACCACCTTTCCGACGGCCGCTCGAACCCACGGTACACGCAAGCCAATGTTAACCTCAAGTTATATCACTCTCCTTAAAAAATTCA
>QGUQ01000480.1 GCA_003242195.1 Bacillota bacterium
CGCCAGTTTGCTCTCTCCTCTATTTTTTTTTTGTAATGATCGGGGCCCACCCATCTGTCACCAGCGCTGATCCGCGGCCGCCTCAAGTGTGTGGTCGAGGGCTGCCTGATCGTGGCCGACGCCTGGCACCATCGCCTGCTGGTGTGGGACGGCGTGCCGGAGCGAAACGGGCGCCCGCCCGACGCCGTCATCGGCCAGGCCGGGCTGGAGGGAACCGCCCCCAACGCCGGCGGCGCGACACCGGCCACGGGGCTGCGCTGGCCCTATGGATTCGCCTTTGTCGACGGCTGGTTCTACGTAGCGGATACCGGCAATCGCCGCGTCCTGGGTTGGCGGGGGATACCCGACGGGCTGCGTCCTCCTGACGTCGTGCTGGGCCAGCCGGATGCGGCCAGCAGCGAGGAGAACCGGGGCCGCGGCGTGGGTCCCGACAGCTTTCGGTGGCCCCATGCCCTGGTGGGGGATGGCGCCACCCTCTACGTGGCCGACGCCGGCAATCACCGGGTGCTGGGCTTCACCCCGCCGCCATGGGCGGACCGCCCGGCAGACCTGGTCCTGGGACAGGAAGACTTCGACCGGGCCTTCGAGCTGCCCGACGTCCCCCAGGGACCGCGGCGCATGCGGTTCCCCTACGGCGTGGCCCTGTGCGGCAACTACCTGGCGGTGGCCGATACCGCCAACAACCGGGTGCTGCTCTTCGGCGGCCCGCCGCGACGGGGCGCCTACCTTCCCGCATGCCACGTCATCGGACAGGCCGATTTCGACGGTACCGGGGAGAACCGGTGGCAGGCGGTGGCGCGGGACACCCTTTGCTGGCCCTACGGCCTGTGGGGGCACGGCGACCTACTGGCCATCGCCGACTCCGGGAACAACCGCGTCGTCCTATGGCGCCTGGCCGCGGCAGGATGAAGGCGGGAGCCGGTGCGGGGGGCGCGGGGAACCAACGCGGGGAGAGGGAGAAAGGGGGCCAGAGGACGGCCATGTGCCTGGCGATTCCAGGGCGGATCGTCCAGCTGCTGGAGGACGATCCCCACTACGCCGTGGTGGACGTCTCGGGAGTCCGGCGCAAGATCAACGTGGACCTGCTGCGGGACGAGGGGCTGCAGCCGGACGACTGGGTCCTGATCCACGTCGGCTTCGCCATGAGCAAGATCAGCGAGGAACAGGCCAGGGACCAGTTACGGCTGCTGGCCATGCTGGGCGAGGCCGAAGAGGCCCTGCAGGAGGTCCGGGGTTACGCCTTTGACGGCACGGACGGTCCCGAGCCCGGCCGCAACGGGCGGGGAACCTGAGGGGAGGAGCGCCTCATGGCGGCGGAGGAGATGCGCGGGCACCCGCCGGATCCGTGCACCCCGGGCGACGCCGGGACCTGTATCACGTGCGGCGACGTGGCGGTGCCGGTCCGGGTGGTCGAGGTCCGCGGCACGGAAGCGCTGGTGGAGGATGAGGAGGGCCGCCGGGAGACGGTGGCCGTCGACTTCGTCCCGGACGCCCACGTCGGCGATATCCTGCTGGTGCACGCCGGGATCGCCATCGGGCGTGCAGGGAAGGCGGAGGGGCAGGTGAAGGAGGACCGGTGAAGTACGTCGACGAGTTCCGCAACCCGGAGCTGATCAGGAAGACGGCGGAGGAGATCCGGCGCGTCGTGGACCCCGACCGCCATTATCGCATCATGGAGGTCTGCGGCGGGCACACCTTCTCCATCTACCGCTTCGGGTTGCAAAACCTGCTGCCCGACAACATCGAGCTGGTTCACGGGCCGGGCTGCCCCGTCTGCGTCTTGCCCATGGGCCGCATGGACGAGGGGCTGGCCCTGGCGGAGCGGCCGGAGGTCGTCTTCACCGCCTTTGGGGACGTCATGCGCGTGCCCGGCCGGCGGGGGACGCCCCTGGAGCTAAAGGCCCGGGGCGCGGACATCCGCATGGTGTACTCGCCCCTGGACGCCCTCAAGCTGGCGCTGGACAA
>QGUQ01000481.1 GCA_003242195.1 Bacillota bacterium
TGGAAGTAATCCAGAACCGGGTCGTCGGCCGCCATGTTCCGCGGGCCTTCCTGCGGGTTGCCCGCGCCGGCGCCTGGCGCGCCCGCGGGTGCGGCCATGGTGCCCGCCTCCCCCGGGCCCGGGCCCGTGTCGGCCTGCCCCGGCGCGACGAAGAGGCGTTCCAGGGGGCGGTCGATGGGCACGTCTCCGGCCGCCGCGCTCACGATCTTGCCCTCCACCAGGATCTGCACGCGGCGGATCCCGGGCAAGCCCGTCAACGTCTGGACGATGGCGTGGACGGCCTCGCGATCGGCGAAGCTGCCGCCCGGCTGGTGGCTCAGCAGCTCGCGGGAGAAGTTGGCGTAGGCGATCTGCTGGCTCTCGTCGACCTCCACGGACAGGACCCGCGTGCCCTCCGGCAAGGCGGGGGCGAAGGGCGAGTCCGGGGGCGGCGAGAGCAGGTTCTCCAGGGCGATGCGGGCGAGGTCCGCCAGGCGTTCCGGCCGCTCGATGGTGCGCCGCCACGGCCACGGCCCCGGGTTGCCCGCCGCGGACCGGAAGAAGAGGGTGATGGTGAGGCGCTCGTTGCTGGGGTCCGGAACGATCACGGGCGCGTTCCTACCGTCGGAGGGGGGCGTCGCCGCATCCGTGCCCTGGTTCGGCCCGGAGTCCGGCATGATGACGATCTCCCCGTCACCGGCCAGGGGTGCGCCACCGCCGCATCCCGCCAGCAGCAGGACCAGGGCGACGGCGACGGCCAGGGCCGGAAAGGCTCCCGGCCGGCGCCCTTTCGTCCTGTGGAAACAGCGCACGGGGCCCCACCTCCTCTCGCCATCCTACAGGAAGGGCGTTACGGGACGACGTCCCCCCCGTGTCAGAAACGTTGCAGCGCCCGTCCCGGCCGGCGGGTCACCGCTCGGCCTCGGGGTCCCAGGGGTAGACGATCCACTCGTCCGTCTCCTCGGCAAAGAAATCGGGGCGGTCGGGTACCACCGAATTCTTCGGCTTGTAGTGCATCACGGCCACGGCCGGGTGCCCGCCGGCATCCTCCACGCGCCGCTTCACGGCCATGACGGTGCGTCCGCTGTCCCAGACGTCGTCCACCACCAGCACGCGCTTGCCCTTCAGGTAGGGGTCGGGCGGGAACTGGAGGAACGTGGGCCGGTCGAGGGTCTCGCCCACGCCCGTATAGAACATGACGGCCGCCACCAGGATGTTGCGCATGCCGGTCTTCTCGCTGATCAGGCAGGCCGGGACCATGCCGCCCCGGGTGATCACCAGCAGGGCGTCGAAGTCGTCGATGTTGATCTGCTCCAGCAGCCGGTCCACGAGTCGTTCCACGTCGGACCAGTCGAGATACTTCTTGTCGATGACCCACACCTCCAATGCAGGCGAACCCGGCGCACGAATCGCGCCACGGGCCGCACACCGCCAAATACAGCCGAATTTACTCCATTGTACCCCATGTCGACTGTTGTCGCCGCGGCCCGCTTCCTCGCGATCCGTTACAACGGGAACGGGCGCGTAGCGCTTGGGGCACCGCTGCCGGCACCGGGCCCGGCGCCGCTCCCCGCACCCCCGCCATCCCCCGCGGCCACGCCTTGGACGGCTTCGCCCGGCCGGTCGCCACCGGCCGGCGCCGCGGCGCTGTCGGGAACCGGCCAGTAGACGGCGAAGGCACTGCCGGTGCCCAGCAGGCTGGCCACGGCCACCACGCCCCCATGCAGGCGCACGATCTCCCGGACGATGCTCAGGCCCAGACCGGCGCCGCCCCCCTCCCCCCGCGTGCGGGCGCGGTCCACGCGATAGAAGCGCTCGAAGAGGTGGGGCAGCTCGGCGGCGGGGATGCCCGGCCCCCCGTCGACGACCCGGACCCAGGCCACCCGGGCGCTGCGCCGCACCACCTCCTCGTCACCCACCAGCCGGAAGCCGCCGGCGGAGGGGTCCGCCGACCCGCCCGCCACGTCGGCAGCGGCCGGCTCCGGG
>QGUQ01000482.1 GCA_003242195.1 Bacillota bacterium
ATGGCGTTCTGCCGCGGCGTCCGGATCCACAGGTGGCGGTGGTCCATGAGGAAGTCGACGCCATGTTCCTTCAGCTTGATGGGGTAATCCTCCGCGATGTGCAGGGGTTCGAGGGCGGTGACCTCCAGTTCGAAACCGCCGGGCGCACGCCGGTCGGCCCGTACGATGCCGCGGACGCGACAGGACGACTCCTGGGCCAGTTCCTCGAAAGTCCTCAGGCCCTCGTCCCCCACCCGGTCACGGGCGACGACGCACTGCATGATGCCCGTACCGTCGCGGAGGATCAGGAAGCGAACGCGGCCGCTGGAACGGCGGTTGTACACCCAGCCGCGCATCTCCACCTCCTGCCCCACGTGCTGACCGGCCGCGGCAATGGTTACCGTAGGCAAGGCGATCCCTCCGCTCACCCGTTTCGTATGCACCATGTCCGTTCCTGCCGGGCCGCCAGCCCCGCACGCGCCCCCACCCCGCCCGGCGGCCGGCGGGGTTCGCCGCACCCGCCGGCCCCTCGTCCGTGCGGGTTGCTCATCCGAACGGATTCATCGAACGGGCCTATCCGAACAGGTTCTTCAGTAGCAACCGCAGGCTGTCGAACATGACGCGGATGAACCCGCCGCGCGGCACCTCCGAGGCCGTCACCAGGGCCACGCGCCGCAGCTCCGTCCCGTCGGGGCCCTTGATGATCAGCATTCCCACGGGCGCCCCCTTGGGCAGCGGTGCCACCAGCGGATCGTCCAGCCGTTCCTCCACCTTGAGCCGGCCGCTCATCTCCTTGGGGATCACCACCACCGGTTCCACGGCGGGGACGACCTCCACCGACCGCCCCTTGCCCTTGTACACCGGCAGCAGGCGGCTCCCCCCGTCGCCAAAGGAGACGGCCTCCCGGACAAAGCCCTCGAAACCGAAGTTCAGCAGCGCTTCCGCTTCCTGCAGCCGCTGCTCGTTGCTCCCGGCGCCCAGCACCACGGCCACCAGCCGCCGGTCGCCCTCCCGCGCCGTGGCCACCAGGTGGAAGCCGGCCTCCGCCGTGTGGCCGGTCTTCAGGCCGTCCACCCGGTCATCGCGGAAGACGAGGCCATTGTAGTTGGGTTGCGGCGCGAAATTCTTCCACCGCAGGTATTTCTCCCGGGTGTACTCGAGCATCTCCGGCGTCTCCCGCAGCACGTGCAGCGCCAGGGTGGCCATGTCGCGGGCCGTCACGAATTGCTCGCCGCCCGGCAGGCCGTGGCTGTTGGCGAACCGGGAGTGGGTCATGCCGATCTCCCGCGCGTGCTGGTTCATCCGCTGGACGAAGGCCTCCTCGCTGCCCGCCACAGCCTCGGCCAGGGCGGTAGCGGCATCGTTGCCCGATGCCACCGCCACGCCACGGATGAGGTCCACCACCTTGACCTGCTCGCCCAAGCCGAGGAACATGGCCGAGGGGCCGCCGCGCCCGGCCTGGACCGAGAGCCGCCAGGCGGCCTCGCTGACCGTCACCTCTTGGTCCAGGGACAGCCGCCCGGCCTTGAGCTCGTGGAAGACCAGGTCCAGGGCGAGGACCTTGGCCAGGCTGGCCGGCGGCACGGGCTCGTCGGGGTTGTGGCTCCACAGCACTTGCCCGGTCTCCGCATCCACCAGCAGGGCCGCCCTGGCCTCCACCCGCGGCGAACCGGCGGCCCCGGGCTGAGGGCCTTGCTGGGCAGCGGCAGGCACCCCGACACCCGATGACAAGGCCAGCGCCAGCGCTGCCGCCAGCGCCAGCCGCCGCGCCCGGTGGGTCAGCGACATCCCCATCCTTGCCTTCCTCCTCCGTGACTCGTGCTGCGCACCGGCCGCCCGGTCCGGTCCGCTGGAGCGGTTCCGGAGCCCCGGGCGCCGCCGCGCCGCCGGGCACCCCGGACCCCGTCGATCCCGTTCCAATGAGATCCTGCGCCAGGGCGGGACCGCAATCAAGGGTAAGCTTGCTCTTTTCACAATTTCCG
>QGUQ01000092.1 GCA_003242195.1 Bacillota bacterium
CGGCGCTGCGCAAGGCCGGCGGACACTCACCGTGCGGCGGCACCCCGCCCGCCCCCCCCCCGCCCCCGCCGGCGCCGGCGGGCGTGGTAGAGCACCGCGGGGTCCAGGGCGGGGTACAGGGAACGTACCCCTCCTACCCCCGGCACGTCCGGCGCGGGCCCCCGGAACAGCCGGTCGATGCCGGTGGGCGCGGATCGCCCGCCGTCCCCGCCCGAGGCGGGAGGAACCGGCCAGCCCCCGGCGGCCATGGCCGCCGCAGGGCCGGGCGGGCCCGCGACCTCCTCGTGCCGCCGCTCATCCAGGACCAGGCGCCGGCGGATCTCGCCGATGGGCAGCCCTTGCTGCAACAGGTACTTGATCTCTAAGAGCCGCTCGACGTCGGCCTGGCTGTACCGGCGCTGGTTCCCCGCCGTCCTCGCGGGTCGGAGCAACCCCGCCTGCTCGTAGTAGCGGACGCGGCGCTGGCTCAGGCCGGTGAGGTGGCAGACCGCCCCGATGGAATATAGCGGCAGGTGGCGGTGCCGGGACACGGGAGCGCCCTCCCCTCGGCGTGGCCTCCTTCATACATATGGCGCCAGGCGCGCCCCTTGCTACCCGCCCCCGCGGCGCGGTCGCCGCTTGCGGGGTGCGTCCGCACCGGTGGCCCCGGCCCATGGCCGGGCCCGGGCATCCACGGCCGGTCCGCGACACCGCGTCAGCTTTCCTGACATGGACGGGCCTCACCCCGGCGTCGGACTGGCACCCCCCCGTAGGCCCGGCCATAGCGTGTAACATCGCCCGAGTTCGCCGCTCACGCCTTGGAGGCGCGGGGCGAGCCGGAACCTCGCGCCGGGAACCACGGGAGGCATCGCCATGGCTGCGAGCAAGGCCCGCGTTCGCCGGCTCTTCGCCGGCGGTAACACCGCTTACGGGTTCCGCTCCCATTTCGAGGCCATCGCCTGGCCCGACCCGCGCCGGGTCTTCGTCCTCAAAGGAGGACCGGGCACGGGCAAGTCGGCCGTCATCCGCATGGTGGCCGACGCCCTGATCCGAGAAGGCATTCACGTTGAGCTCTTCCACTGTCCATCGGACCCCGCCTCGCTGGACGGGGTCAACGCGCCCGATCTTGGCTTGGCGGTGCTGGACGGGACGCCCCCGCACGCCGTCGAGCCACCGCTGCCCGGCCTGGTGGGGAGGTTGCTCTGCCTGGAGGCCACCGCCGGCCGCGGACTTCTGGCATCTCGGCAAGAAGCCATCGCCGGCCTGGGCCGCCTGGTCCGCCAGCGCTTCTCCCTCGCCCACCGTTATCTGAGCCTGGCCCTGGAGGCCCTCCGCCTCTTCGAGGACTTTTACGACCACGCCCGGGCGCTAGACCGGACCGCCCTGGACCAGACGGCCGCCGACGTCGAGCAAACCGTCTTCGAGGGGCACCGGCCGGCACTGCCGGGCCGCCGAGGCCGGGTTCGCCGCCTGTTCGCCAGCGCCGTCACGCCCGAGGGCCCCCGTCACTTCCTGGATACGCTGCTGGACCGCCTGGAGCGCCGGGTGCTCGTCCGCGGCAACCCCGGCACGGGCTGCGCCGAACTGGTGACCCGCGTCGCCGAAGCCGCCGTGCGCCGCGGGCTGGACATCGAGGCGTACACCTGCGGGCTCGACCCCGAGCGTCTGGATCACGTCATCATCCCGGAGCTGTCGGTGGCCGTCGTGCACAATTCCTACCCGCACACCTACGAGGCGAGGCCGGGCGACCTGGTCATCGACACCGCCGCCTTCGTCAACACCGAAGCGCTGGAACGGTACCGGGAGGAAATGGAGGTGGCCCAGGCGCTCTTCGGGCAGGCCTTCGACCAGGGCATCTGGTACCTGCGCCGCGCCCTGCTGGCCCACCGGGAGCTCGAGAGGCAATACGCCGTGCCGGAACTCCGCGCGCAGGTGGAGGCCTTCGCCCGGGAGATCCTGGCCGAAGCCGAGGAGCTGCGGCGGGCAGCCCGCTCCGCGGCGGCCGGCGGCCAGCGGCTGGCCTGAGGCGGGCGTCCCCCGGGAGCACCATCGCCGGCCACCCGCAGGACCCTCTCGACCCCTGCACCGGCAGCCCGGGGAGCCGGCGGCCCGGTTCGCGCGGGGCACCTGCAGAGCGGTATGGTGCAGCGCGGCGCCGCCCATCGGACCGGGACCTGACGGACACCGAGCCTAGGCACCCGCTCCCTCCACACGAGAAAAACGATGAAAAGGCCAGGCGGCGCCCGGAGACACCGGCCAATCCCAACCAACCCGCATATGCTGCCCGCAGAATGCCTGGAGGGGGGATCGGCATGGTGTTCGTCAAGGAGTTCAAGGCCCAGCTGGACGGCGCCCAGGAAGTACCCCCGGTGATGACGCAGGCCTCGGGCGACGCCCGCCTCTTCTTCATCGACACCTGGCCGGACCTGCTGCTGGTCCTGCTCAGCGTGCGCAACATCGAGGATGTCTTCGCCGCCCACATCCATCTCGGCGCGCCGGGCACGAACGGACCCATCGTCCTGGGCCTCTTCGGCCCGACGGATCCCGTCGACTTCTGCCGGGAAACCAGGATCGTCAACCGGGCCTTCACGGCCAAGGACCTGGTCGGGCCGCTAAAGGGCCAGCCCTTGCGGGCCCTGGTCCAGCAGATGCTGGCGGGGAACGCGTACGTCAACGTCCACACGGTGAAGAACTTCGGGGGCGAGATCCGCGGCCAGATCATGGCCGTCCACGATCACCACGACGGTCACGGGCGGGATTCCTGAAGAACCGGCCATCCGGAACCGGGTTCCTGAAGGGACGCGCGGCGGCTGCCTGCGGGCAGCCGCCGCTGCATCCCACCGGGGGAGGAGGACCGCCCCGTTCCTGCGAAGGTTCTTCCTGCCGCCCCTTGCTCTGCGCGGGCGCCGATCCCACCGCTGCCTGGCGCCCTTCTTCCGTGCGCGGGCGGGTCATCGTGCGGAGGGTCGCCATGAACCCGCGGCGTGAAGACCTGTGGCGTGACCTGGTGGAACTCACCCGCCTGCCCCACCGGGGCTCGGGCACGCGGGAGGAGGCCCACGCCGCCCGCTGGCTGGCTGCGCGGCTGCAGGAGCTGGGCTACCGGGTGGAGATCCAGGAGTTCCGCACGCCGAGGCATACCCTCTACCTGGGGCCGGCGTGGACCGGTATGGCTCTGGCGGCCCTCGCCCTGGCCTCCCAAGGCCTGGCCGGGGCCGGCGCCGCCCTGGCAGCGGCGGGGGCGCTGGTGGTCCTGCTGCCCCTGGTCGGCGAGGTCCTGCTCTGGCCCTACGGGTGGCCCATCAATCTCACTCCCCTGCTGCCCCGGGGCCGGTCCCAGAACGTCCTGGCGCGACCCGGTCCCGTCCGGAACGCCACGGCCGGCGGCACCGGCAGCCCCGGGGAAGGCGACCCGCAGGAGGCCCCCCGCGCAGGGGACGGTGCGGTTCGTCCTTTCCACCTGTTTCTCGTCGCCCACTACGACACCCAGTGGGGCAGCTGGCTGTTCGCGCCCCGCTTCCTGCCCTTCACGCGGTCCTTCTTCACCCTCGGCTACGCCGGGTTTGTAGCCGTTCCGCTCCTCCTGTTCCTGCGGGCGGCGGGCGTCGCCGGCGCATCCGCGGCGTTGCTGGCGGCCGGGATCCTGGATGCGGCCGTGGCCGGGTTCCTGCTTCTCTGCTGGCTGACGGGGCGGCCCGTCAACGGGGCCAACGACAACGGCTCAGGGGTGGCCGTGGCCCTGGAGCTGGCCCGGCGGCTGCAGGCGCAACCGCTGCCCGGAGCGGAGGTCACCGTCGCCCTCACGGGCGCCGAGGAAGTCGGCATGCGGGGCATGGCGGCCTTGGTCGGCCACCCCCTCTTCCGGCGGGCGCTGGCGCGCGGGCGCGACCGTGTCGTGGTGATCAACCTGGACAACCTCGGCCGCGGCCGGCTTCACTACCTGACGGGAGAGGGCCTCGTCCTGCCCGTGGCCTACGACCGCCGGCTGGTACGCCTGGCCGCACGCGTGGCTGCCGCGTTGCCCACCGGACGGCTGACCCCCGGTCCCCGGCCGCTGCTGCCCACGGACGCCCTGCTGCCCGCGGCCCGGAAGATCCCCGCCATCACTTTCCTGGCCACCGGGCCCGACGGCCGCATCCCCCACTACCACTGGCACTCGGACCGCCTCGAGCATGTGGACCGCCGGCACCTGGAAGAGGTGGCGGACGCCGTCTGGGCCTTCCTGCAGGCCCTGGCCACGGAGTGGGCGGCCCCGCAAATCGGTTCCCGAACCGATTAGACCCGTTCCACGACTTACGGTATAAATGATGGGGAACGAGATCCCGCAAGGAGGGGAACGTTGGGGATGAAGCGTATCCGTCGGTCTCTGTTCCTTGTCGCCGCGCTGCTGCTGGCGGCGCTGCCCGTGCTGGCGGCTTGCGGCGGTGGCGGCGGCAACGGCGGTAATGGCGGTGGCGACTCCAGCCAGGGCGCCGAGGGCGGCAACAAGATCACCATCACGGCCGAAGGCATGGCCTTCGACAAGGACAAGATCGAGCTGAAGAAGGGCCAGACCTACACCATCGAGCTGGTGAACAAGGACTCCGTCGCCCACGACTTCGCGATCAAGGACCTCGGTGTGCAGGTCGACCTGGCCGATCCCGGCCAGAACAAGTCCATCGAGTTCACCCCCCAGCAGACGGGCGAGTTCGAGTTCATCTGCACGGTACCCGGTCACGAGGCGACCATGAACGGTACGGTTGTCGTGACTGAGTGACGCCGGTCACCGGGTGAACCCGAGGTTTTCGTGTTACCATCACCCGCAAGCTCGGGAGGCAGCCCCCTCGTGGGGCTGCCTCTCTTTGAGCCCTCCCGTGAGCGCTTCCCGGCGCCGGGCGGCTCCGCGCCGCGGCCCGGGGAGCCCGCGGTGCGCGTGGCCCCCTCCGTCCGCGTCATTTATACTTGCAATAGGAAGCGACACGGCGCGCCCGGCGGTGCCGGCCGGAGGCCACCCGCCGTCGGCCGGGCGCCGCGGGACGGTCACCGAAAGCGGGGTTGCACCGTGCGGCCGACGCCTAGCATGGAAGACTACCTGGAGACCATCTACAAGCTGATCCAGAGCAAGGGATATGCCCGGGTCAGCGACATCGCCTCGGCCCTCAATCTCCAGCCGTCGTCGGTGACCCGGATGGTGCAGCGCCTGGATGAGCAGAAATACGTGACCTACGAGCGCTACCGCGGCCTGGTTCTGACGGAGCGAGGCGAGGCGATCGGCCGCGCCATGCGCCAGCGCCACGAAACCCTGGCCACCTTCCTGCGCCTGCTGGGGGTCCGCGACGAAGCCGTGGTCCAGCAGGACGTGGAGGGCATCGAGCACCACGTCAGCCACCAGACCCTGGAGCGCATCGAGCGCTTCGTGGAGTTCGCCCGCGCCAACCCCGAATGGATGAACCAGCTGCACGAGGCGATGTGGGACAAGTGAGCGGGCTCGCCCTGTCAGGTTCCCGCCTCGCAGCGTACGTAATCCTTGAACACGTAGCCGGTCTGGCCGCCCACCAGCTGGACTTCCGCCCAGAAGCCTTCCAGGGCCATGACGATCACCGGCGTCCCCCGGTCCACGCGGGTGACCGGTTCGGCCTTGCCCGTCGGCCGTTGCCGGACGTTGACGTCGTCGTGGGTGATGACCCCGAAGCAGTGGAACCGGTCGGGGACGCGGTCCTGGAAGAGCTCCAGGCTCTGGAGCTGGAACCGCTGGTAGTTGTACATCATCTGGGCCAGCCGGCGTTCGGTCTCGGTGACGGCCGCGTCGATGAGCTGCTGGTAACGGTCCAGGAGGGGGCGCTCCTGGTCCCGAAGCTCGGCGGCCAGCTGCCGGATGCTCGCCACGGTCCCTTCCCCCTCGCGCCATGGTCGGCATACCTCATCAGCATCACCCTATGCGGGGTCCCGGGCGGACATGCGGGAGAAACGCCGCGGGCGCCCCGGGCCGGTGGCCTACGGCCGTCGCGGCCCCGCTGCCGCCGGGCCGGCCGGGCTACCCGGCCTTGCGAACCTCAGCGGCGACTCGGGGTTGGGCGTAGACCGCGGAGTTTTCGGACGGGAGGTCGCGAGCGCGATGCCGGGCAAGACCGGAGAACCAGCGGCCGCGGCAATGCCGCCCTTCGGCTTCTTGGACGACGGCTCCGAGCCCCACGCCGTGGTCGTCGCGGGGGGTAACCTGGGCGCGCCGGAATTGCGGGCCGAGGCGGAGCGCCTGGTCGCCACCGCCGCCTTCTGCGTCGCCGCCGACGGCGGGCTGCGCTTGTTGCGGGCGGTCGGCCGCTGGCCGGACGTTCTGGTGGGCGACTTTGACACCCTCAGCCGGCGGGAGGTGGAGGAGGCCGAGGCGGCAGGTGTCACCGTCCTCCGCTTCCCCACGGCCAAGGACGCCACCGACAGCGAGCTGGCCCTCGACCTCGTGGAAGAACGTGGCGGCCCGCGCCGGGTTTACCTGATCGGCGGCGTCGGAGACCGCATGGACCATACCCTGGCGAACCTCATGATGGCGGCGCGCCTCTGCCTGGAGGGGCGCGACGTGACCATCATCGCCGCCAGCGCCCACATCGCGCCCCTGGTCGGTCCCGGGCGCGTGTGCTTCTCCGGCCGGCCCGGCCAGCCGGTGTCGTTGATCCCCCTGACGCCGTGCCTGACGGGGGTAACGACGGAGGGCCTGGTATACCCCCTGAAGGAGGCTACCCTGCGCTTCGGCACGACCTTGGCCGTGAGCAACGAGCTCGCTGGGGAGCGCGGCGCCTTTTCCGCCCGCGCGGGCCGCGCCCTGGTGGTGCTCCAGCGCCGGCCTTGAGGGCCGGCGCGGCGGCCATCGGCCGCCGCCTAAGGCACCCCGCCGGGACCCAGCCGAATGGGAGGTTCCGCCCGCAGCCCGGGGAAGCGGCGGGGATGGAACCAGGCGGCCAGGCGCTCCAGCCCGGTGAGGGCCTCGGGCCCCGCTCCCAGAAGCTGGGCGGGCGGCAGGTAATGGAGGGTGGCGGGCGCACGCGGGCCGCCGCCCCGCAGGGGCCAGGGGCCCGGCTGCAGGAGCGGCGTGACGATCCGGGTCCCCGCCGGGACGCCTGTGCCCCGGGCGGCGGCTTCTCCCGCCATCCACGCGGCGCCGCCCGGGGAGGCCGGAACCAGACGGCCGCCGGCCAGCGGCACCAGTTCGGCCGCCG
>QGUQ01000093.1 GCA_003242195.1 Bacillota bacterium
GGCCAGCCCCTGGAGGCCGCCGAGGGCCTGCGGGCGCTGATCACCGCCCACGCCGAGCGCACGGGCAGCCCGCGGGCCCGGGACCTGCTGGAGCGGTGGGACGAGGTGCTCCCCCACTTCTGGCGGGTCATCCCGCTGGCGTCGGAAGAACGGGCGGCCCGGGTGCCCGCCATCCCCGCGCCGGCGGCCGCGGCTTCGGGGCTCGACTAACGTCAGCGGCGGCGCGTACGGAACAACGGGACAGCGGGCGTGGCGGAAGAACGGGCGGGCGTACGGGTGACGCCCGCCCGTAACTTTTGCCGGCCAGTACGCCTGCCGTAGGGTAATGTAGTCATTAATGTAGCGAGCCAGTGTGCGGACTCTCGCGGGGAGGGGAGATGCATGGGCATCCTGCTTGACGAGGCGCGCCGGATCCTGGCCGCCCAGCCCTTCAGTGTCCTGCTGGGCGCGGAGCTTAACGAGTTGGAGGAAGGACGGGTGGAACTGGCCCTTCCCGTCACCTCCGAGTACAAGATCAACTACGTACGACCGGCCATCGGGGAGGTATTGATCGCAAAAGCCACGGTAGTGGCCGCGGGCAGGCGCCAGGCCGTGTGCCGCTGTGACGTGCTGGTGCGGCAAGACGGCGAGGAAAAGCTGTGCGCCGTGGCGCAGGGGACCATCGCACGCCTGGAAGGCCAGGCTTCAAGGCGAGGCGAGGGCGGGCGGGCGAACGCAGCGGAGTACCGTTTGAAACCACCCGGTGAAGAGCTGCTGTTGTCCCCTCCCCTCGGAGCCGCGGCGCGTCGCGGAGTTTAGTCGATGGGCTTCAGATGCGCCAGGATGTCCTCCCGGTAGGGCTCGAGGAACGGCGGCAGAACCACCTTCTCCCCCAGGGTCACCGGGTCTTCGTCCACGGTGAAGCCGGGCCCGTCGGTGGCGAGTTCGAACAAGATCCCGTTGGGCTCGCGGAAGTACAGGCTGCGGAACCAGTAGCGATCCACGATCCCGCTGTGGGGGATGCGGAAACGGTTCAGGCGCTCCGCCCAGGCGCGGTGTTCCTCCTCGTCGGCGACGCGGAAGGCTACGTGATGCACCCCGCCCGCCCCCAGCCGGGCGACAGGCAGACCGGGCTGGACGGCCACGTGCAGCTCGGCGCCGGGCCCGCGCGGGCCCATGGCGTAGACGTGGACGCTATGCCCCGGGTCCCCGGGATGCTCCGGGTCCGGGTCCGCGTAAGCCCCCACGGCCCGCATGCCCAGCACTTCGCGGAGCACGAAGTCCGTGGGCTCCAGATCCGGCACGCTCAGCACCACGGCGGCGAGGCCGCGGAGCTGGTAGCGTTCGGGCACGGGGCTGCGGTCCCAGGGGACCGGTTCGTCCCCCTGGCCGCCGTCGTCCACCAGGCTGAGGCGCAGGCCCTCGGGATCCTCGAAATCCAGCACCGGCCGGCCGTCGCGCTCCGTGATCTCACCGGTGGGCACGCCGTGCTCCCGGAGGCGCCGCGCCCACCACTCCAGGGCCTCGGCGCCCCGCACCCGCAGGTACGCCCGAACGATGCTGCGCGTTCCACGCCGCTCCCGCGGCATGTCCCAGTCGAAGAAGGTCAGGTCGGTCCCCGGGCTGCCCACGGCGTCGGCATAGAACAGGTGGTAGGCGCGGACGTCGTCCTGGTTGACGCTGCGCTTGACGCAGCGCAGGCCGAGCACCTGCGTGTAGAACCGGTAGTTCCCGCGGATGTCGGCGGAGACCGAGGTCAGGTGGTGGATGCCGGTCAGCTGCACGGGCGTCGCCTCCCGCTTGTGACGTCCCCCACCGGCCGTAGTCGGCGGGTTCGTGGGATCAGGGCCTGTCTCCCGCGCGCTCCCCCTGCCGCTGCGGCGACGACCGGTCTTCGGCCTCGGGGCCCCGGCGCACGGCCACGGTGTCCCCTCCCGCCGTCCCACCGCCGGCCGCCGGATCGCCGGCCGCGGAGGCGTACCACCGGTCGGCCCAGCGCTGGATGGCGGCGACGACGGCTTCCAGTTCCCGTCCCTTGGGCGTCAGCTCGTACTCGATGAGCACCGGGCGCGTGTTGTGTACCCGGCGGGCGACGATGCCTTCGTCCTCCAGTTCCTTGAGGCGCTCCGAGAGGACGCGGTCGCTGAGCTCGGGCATGCTGGCCTTGAGCTCGCAAAAGCGCTTCTTACCCGAGAGGAGGACGCGGATGATCAGGCCGGTCCACTTCTTCCCCAGCACCTGCACCGCCCTCTCGTAGCGCGGGCACACCCTGGCCTCGGGCACGGGACCTCCACCTCCTCTCCCCGGCCTTTCCGCGGCCTCGTCCCGATCTTACCACAACCAGATTGACGAAGGGGAAGTTGCAGTATATGATCGTGTTGCTAGTAAAAAGTAAGTTGTGGAAGGCTGCCGCGCCCGCTGCCCGCCCGGGAATGGCCGCGCCCCGGCGCGGCATGCTACCCGGGAGGCATCGTGCCCGGCAGGCCGCCACGTCGCGCGCAGGAGGTCGGGAGCATGTCGAGCGGTGTCACCACCGAGACGCAGCGCTGGAACATCGATTCCTCCCACAGCACCGTCGAGTTCTCGGTGCGCCACATGATGATCTCCACCGTCAAGGGTTACTTCGGCAAGATCGAGGGGTCGGTGGTCGCGCAGGACATCCAGGACCTGACCAAGGGCGCCACCATCGAGGCCCGCATCGACGTCAACACCATCGACACCCGCGAGCCCCAGCGGGACGAGCACCTCAAGTCCCCGGACTTCTTCGACGCCGCCAATCACCCCACCATCGAGTTCCGCAGCAAGCGGATCGAGCGGTCGGGGTCCAACAGCTACAAGCTCACGGGCGACCTGACCATCCGCGGCACCACCAAGGAAGTGACCTGGGACCTGACCTTCGAGGGCTCGGGGCGCGACCCGTGGGGCAACGAGCGCGCCGCCTTCCACGCGGAGACGAAGATCAACCGCAAGGACTTCGGCCTGCAGTGGAACATGGTGCTGGAGACGGGCGGCCTCCTGGTGGGCGAGGAGGTCCGCGTCTCCGTGGACATCGAGGTGGTCCAGCAGGCCGCCTGAGTCCGGGCGGCCGCCTTACGGCGGCCGGTACCGGCGGGGCCTGAGGTACGCCAGCGCCTCAGGCCCCTTCCTTCTTCCACGAGGAATGTGAGGGGACACGCGCCCTCGCCGCACGCCCTCGCGCCGCCCAGGGGGGCACCGGCGGGGCGCCCGCTGGCGGGCTACCGGATCTCCACGCGGTAGCGCCGCATCCACAGGTCCACCTGGGCCAGGTAGGCCAGGAGCTGGGGCCGGCGCATGAGCTGGCCGAACCAGGGCACGTCGAACTCGCCGCCCGCCCGGGCCAGCCGGCTCACCGCCTCCGCGTCCAGCAGCGGCCGTAGCGGCGACGCCGGGTCCTCCAGGACCTGCTCCACCCAGGCACTGACGGCCGCCAGGTAGGCCGGGTTGAAGGTCTTGGGGAAGGGGCTCTTCTTCCGCCGGAGGACGGCCTCCGGCAGGACCCCCTCCAGCGCCCGCCGCAGCAGGCCCTTCTCCCGCCCCCCGGTGGTCTTCATCTCCCACGGCACGTTCCAGACGTACTCCACCAGGCGGTGGTCGCAAAAGGGCACGCGCACCTCCAGCCCCGCGGCCATGCTCATGCGGTCCTTGCGGTCCAGCAGCACGGGCATCCAGCGGGTCAGCGTCAGGTAGGCGATCTCCCGTCGCCGCGCGGCGGCCGGTTCCTCCCCCGCCAGGCGGGGCACCTCGGCCAGCGCCTGCCGGTAGCGTTCCGCCAGGTACTCCCGCGGCCGGATGCGGGCGATCACCTCGGGCGCCAGCACCCCCAGCCGCGCCTCCAGCTTGCGGGACCAGGGGAAGGTCTCCGCCGCCAGCGCGTCCTCCCGGAAGAACCAGGGGTAGCCGCCGAAGACCTCGTCGGCGCACTCGCCCGACAGGGCGACGGTGGCCTCCTTCTTGATCTCGCGGCAGAAAAGATAGAGGGAGGCGTCGATGTCGGCCATGCCGGGCAGGTCGCGGGCCTCCACCGCCCGGGCCAGCCCTTCCACCAGCTCCGCCGTGTCCAGGCGCACCTCCCGGTGGGCGGTCCCGAAGTGGGCCGCCACCAGCCGCACGTAGGGCGTGTCGGCCTCGGGCTGGAAGTCGTTGGGCTCGAAGTAGCGCTCGTTGCCGGCGTAATCCAGGGAAAAGGTGCGGAGCGGTCCGGTCCCCTGCCGCGCCACCGCCCGGGCGGCGAAGGCGGTGATGGCGCTGGAGTCCAGCCCGCCCGAGAGCAGGGTGCAGACGGGCACGTCGGAGACCAGCTGCCGCTCGGCGGCATCGGCCAGCAGGTCCCGCACGGTGGCGATGGTGCGGTCCAGGGAATCCTCGTGGGGCCGGCTCTCCAGGGCCCAGTAGCGGCCGAGGTGCAGGCCGTTGCGGTCCCAGAACAGGTAGTGGCCGGGCAGCAGCTCGTCAACGCCCTTGAACACGCCGTGGCCCGGCGTGCGGGCCGGTCCCAGGGCGAAGATCTCCGCCAGCCCTTCCTCGTCCACCACGGGTTCCACCGCGGGGTGGGCCAGCAGCGCCTTCAGCTCCGAGGCGAAGAGGAAGGCGCTGCCGCGCCGGGCGTAGAAGAGCGGCTTTACGCCCAGGCGGTCCCGGGCCAGGAAGAGCCGCTGGGCACCTTCGTCCCAGATGCCAAAGGCGAAGATCCCGTTCAACCGCTCGAGACAGGCCGGGCCCCACTCGATGAAGGCGACCAGCAGCACCTCGGTGTCCGAACGGCTGCGGAAATGGTGGCCGCGGGCGATCAGCTCCTGGCGGAGCTCGGCCGTGTTGTAGAGCTCGCCGTTATAGGTCAGGACGAACCGCGACCCGCCGCGGTCACGCACCATGGGCTGCCTGCCGCCCGCGGGATCAATGACGGCCAGCCGCCGGTGACCGATGGCGGCGTGGCGGGATACCCAGTAGCCGCAGTCGTCCGGCCCGCGGCACGCGAGGGTGTCGGTCATGGCTGCCAGCACCGGTCGCTGCCCGGTCAGGTCCTGTTCCCAGTCGATCCAGCCCGCGATGCCGCACATGGGTGTCCGACCTCCTTGGGTGGGCGGCCGCCGGCCCCGCCTGGGCCATCCTACGCGGGCCCGGCGTGCCCGTGCCTGTCCCCCGCCGCCGGCGCGCGGCGGCCGCAGCCGGTCGGCAATCCGTCAGCTTCTCGTCAGCCCCTTGGCAACCGGCCCCCGTTGACGGCCGGCGCGGCGCCCGGCTAGTCTTCAAGGCAAGGCCGGCACCGCAGCCGGGGCCGGCCCCGCGAGCCGGACGATGGTGTCCGGGCGGGCGACGGAGCCCATCTGCAACCGGGAGGTTGCGGGTGGGCCTTTTTCGTTCCGCCACCAGAAGGAGAGGAGGTGTGGATTCACCGGGGCACCTGGCAGGAGGCGAGGCGAGCGAAGGCCGACGGGAGAGGACGCAGCCGCAAGGTTGCGGAGCGAATGGGGGGACGCAACATGAAGAAGCAGGTCGGCCTCTTGACAGCCCTGGCGCTCCTCTTGCTGAGCAGCCCCGCCCTCGCCGCGGAGCCGACGGCTGCCGAGGCGATGCGTGCCGTCGACGCCGTGTGGGTCGTGCTGGGCTTCCTCCTGGTCTTCTTCATGCAAGCGGGGTTCGCGCTGCTGGAGACCGGAGCCACCCGGATGAAGAACGCCGGGCACGTGGCGTCCAAAAACATCCTCAGTTTCGCCCTGGCGACCCTGGTGTTCTGGGCCGTGGGCTTCGCCCTGAGCTTCGGGGACGGCAACTCGTGGGTGGGCACCCGGGGCTGGTTCATCGACGTGTCCAGCGAGCAAGCCGGTCAATGGTTCTCGTCCCTGGCGTGGGCCGACGTCCCGCTGGCGGCCAAGTTCCTGTTCCAGGCGGCCTTTCTGGGCGTGTCCCTGGCCATCGTCTGGGGCGGGCTGGCGGAGCGGGCGAAGCTGCCGGTCTACTTCCTCTTCGGCACGGTCTACAGCGCCCTGATCTACCCGGTGATCGCCCACTGGGTCTGGGGCGGCGGCTGGCTGGCCAAGATGGGGATGCAGGACTTCGCCGGCTCGACGGTGGTGCACCTGCAGGGCGGCGTGGCGGCCCTGGTCGGGGCGGTCCTCCTCGGCCCCCGCATCGGCAAGTACCGGGAGGACGGCACGCCCCAGCTCATCCCGGGCCACAACGCGGTTTACGGGGTGCTGGGCGTCCTGATCCTGTGGTTCGCCTGGTTCGGTTTCAACGCCGGCTCCACGATGATGGCCCGGGGCGAGTTCTTCCCTTACGTCGCCGCCACGACGCTGCTGGCGGCAGCGGCCGGCGCGCTGGGGGCCCTCTTCACGGCCTGGGCGGTCATGGGCAAGCCGGACATCTGGTCGATGTTGAACGGCGTGCTGGCGGCCCTCGTGGCCATCACCGCCGCCTGCGCCTTTGTGAAGCCGTGGGCCGCCGTGGTGATCGGGGCCGTGGCCGGCATCGTGATGGTCTTCTCGGTGCAGTGGGTCGAACGAGGGCTCAAGATCGACGATCCCGTGGGCGCCTTCTCCGTCCACGGCGTGAGCGGGATCTGGGGCACCCTGTCCACCGGCCTGTTCGCCGCGCCGGACCTGGTGGCCCGGGTGGGCGTGGGCCAGCCGGGGCTGTTCTACGGCGGCGGGCTGCACCAGCTGGGCGTGCAGGCCCTGGGCATCGCCGTGTCCTTCGCCTACGTGCTGGCCGTATCCTGGCTGGCCTTCTACCTCCTGGACCGGGCCGTGGGCCTGCGCCTGGGGCGCGAGGAGGAGCTGGCCGGCCTGGACATCAGCGAGCACGGGCTTCCCGGGTACCCCGAACAGTTGCCCCTGGCGGCACCCGGCGGCACCCCCCGCGGCGCGGCCGCGCCGGCCGCGACGCCGTCGGGCGCTCCGGCCATGGGCACCGGCAGCGATTAAAACGGGGATGGACCTCCCCCTCCCTACACAGCAGGACGAGGAGGGCGCGCCCCGTGCGGTACGCGCCCTCCTCCATGTTCGTCTCTCGCTCGGGTCTCTCCCCAGGCCCCCCGCCCGGCACCGGCCCGCCAGCACCGCCGGGGCGGCGCACCTGGCCGCCTGGCCCGCGCATCTCAGCGCTAGACGAGGCACACCTCACCGCTTGCGCGTCTCGGTGCCGGGCC
>QGUQ01000483.1 GCA_003242195.1 Bacillota bacterium
GTGAAGGTCATCCGCACGAGCACGGCCCGGCGGCGTGTGCAGCGGTGGCGCGACTGGCACACCCGGTGGGCGGACGACGTGCTGGTCACGGAGGAACCCCTGGAGATTCGGCTACGGCCGGCAGGTACGGCCGAGCCGGTGCGCGTGGCCGTGACCATGCGCACGCCGGGCAACGACTTCGAGCTGGCGGCCGGGTTTCTTTTTACCGAAGGCATTCTCGACCATCCGGACCAGATCCAGGCCATCAGCTACTGCACCGATCCGGACGTGGACGGCGACCAACAGTACAACATCGTCAACGTCTGGTTGCGTGAGGGTACTGCCTTCGATCCTGCCCGCCTGCAGCGCAACTTCTACACCACCTCCAGTTGTGGCGTGTGCGGGAAAGCCTCCCTCGAAGCGATCCATGTCCGGGGAGCCTGTCCGGCGGCCGATCCCTCCTTTGGGGTGGAGCCCGAGGTGATCGGGCGGCTGGGTGACGCCCTGCGGCAGCAGCAGCGTCTCTTCGACCGTACGGGGGGCCTGCACGCGGCCGCCCTGTTTGACGGGACGGGGAGGCTGCTGGAACTGCGGGAGGACGTGGGCCGGCACAACGCCACCGACAAGCTGATCGGCCACTTCTTCCTCCAGCGCCGCGTCCCCCTGGCGCGGACGATTCTCATGGTCAGCGGCCGGGCCAGCTTCGAGATCGTGCAGAAGGCCGTGGTGGCGGGCATCCCCGTGGTGGTAGCGGTGTCCGCGCCCTCCAGCCTGGCATGCGACGCCGCGCGGGAGTTCGGCCTCACCCTCATCGGCTTTGCCCGTGGATCCAGCTTCAACGTGTACGCCGGGGCCGCACGGGTCCGGCCTGCAGCAAACGCGCCGGCGAGCGGCGAGTGAGCCGACGTGACGGACTTGGAGCGGGCCTTCCGCACCCTGATGGAGGCCGCCGGACCACTGCCGGCGGAGAGGGTGGCAGCGTGGGAGGCGGCGGGCCGCGTGGCGGCGGAGGATGTGCTTGCGCCCCGGGACGTGCCCGGGTTCCGCCGCGTCATGATGGATGGTTTCGCCTGCCGGTCGGCCGATGTCGCCGCCGCGTCGCCCGGCCGCCCCGTGGCGCTGCGCCTCACAGGGGACGTGGCCGCCGGCCAGGTGCCGGCAGGCGGCCCGGGGGAGGGTGAGGCTTGGTCGGTGGGGACGGGGGCCGTCCTACCGGGGGGTGCCGACGCCGTGGTGCCCCTGGAGCGGGTCCGCCGGGAGGGCGACCGGGTGCTGGTTGACCGGCCGGTGCCCCCGGGGCGCAACGTGGCGGCCCTGGATGAGGATATCCGCCGCGGGGAACGGCTGGCGACGGCCGGAGAGCCCATCTCACCGGCCGCCGCCGCGGCGCTGGTGGCGGCGGGGATCCCAGCGGTGCCGGTGATCCGCCGGCCCCGGGTGCTGATCCTCGCCACCGGCGATGAGCTGGTGGACCTGCGGGAACGGGGGGACGGGCGGGCGGGGGCTGCCTCGGGTACCGGGCCGGGCCGGGTCTACAACAGCAACGCGGCCGCGCTGGCGGCGGAGTTCCGTAACCTCGGCGTCGAGTGTACCCTGGGCGGCATCGTGCCCGACGACACGGTGGCCTTGCGGACGGCCTTCCGGCAAGCCCTGGCCGCCGGCGCCGATGTCATCGTGACCACCGGGGGCGTGTCGGTGGGCCCGCGGGACCGGGTGGCGCGGACCTGGCTCGAGCTGGGGGCCCGCCGCTTCTTGGGCCGCCTCGACGTCAAACCGGGCGGCCCCTTCTTTGCGGGGCGCTGGGGCGACACGTGGGTCATCGGCCTTTCGGGAACCCCCGCCTCGTGCCTCGCCACCTATCACGTCCTGGTGCGGCCCTTTCTGCTCCGCTTGGCGGGCCGCCGGCCGGGGGGGCCCCCCGTGGTGCCGCCCGCCCTGGCCACGCCCCTCCCGAATCCGGCCGACCCCCCG
>QGUQ01000484.1 GCA_003242195.1 Bacillota bacterium
CCCCTGGCCTGCCCCCGCCCGTGCACGCCCGTTGTTGGCGGGGCGCCCGTCGCCGCCCGGCCCCCCGGATCGGGCACCGGGACCCTGCCGGTCACCGCGGCGATCGCTCCGGCGGTCGTCCCGCCGCCGCTCGCCGTCCCGTTGTCCGCCGGCCTGCCCCCGGCCGGTGCCCGCCGCCCCGGAGCCACCGGCGGCACCGCTCCGGACACCGCCAGCGCCTTCGCCGCCGCCACCACCCCGCCCGGACGGGGTGCCGGCCGCCCCGTGGGCCTGTCCGCTGGGGCCCGCCTGGCGGGAACCGCCCTGCCCCGCAGGCTGGGCCTTCCCCTGCCCGGCAGGCTGATGGCCGCGCTGGCCCGCCGCCTGATCGCCCGCCTGGCTGGCCGCCTTGGCCTGGCCGCCCGAGCCGCCCTGGCGCGGCGCGGGCTCGCCGCGCAGAATCTGGGTGATCCGACGCGCCACCTGGTCGTTGATCGTGCTCATGTGGTTCTGGATGTCGATGTTCATCTCTTCCTGGAGGATGCGCAGGATCTCCTTGCTCTGGACCCCTAGCTTGCGAGCCAGCTCATACACGCGAATGCTGCGAGACAAACGGCTCACCCCCCGATTCTGCGCCCGGCCTCGCTGCCGCGCCGCGGAGCCGCTGTTCGACGGCGGCGGCCAGGCCACGATCCCGAACCGCCACCACAGCGCACTCCGCTCGCCCCGCGATGGCTCCGAGTCCCGCCTTGTCTCCGTACACGTAAAGGGGAACGCCGGCACGCCGCGTCCAAAGATCGAAGCGGCGCCGGCATGCCTTGCCGGCATCCCGGGCGACGATCACCAGGGCAGCCTTCTTGCGCTGGAGGGCGTAGCGCACGGCGTGGTCGCCGGCCACCAGCAGGCCGCCCCGCCGCGCCAGCCCCAGGAGGCCCGTGATCTGCTGGTCAACGCCCGTCACCGGCATCCTCCCCTGCGATCAGCGCCGCCAGTTCCTCCCGGAGCCGGTTCACCGTCTCCGGCGAGGGCTCGGCCTTCAACGCGCGGCCCAGTTCCCGCGCCCTGAGGGCCCGGTCCAGGCATGAGGCCGAGGGGCACAGATACGCCCCCCGCCCGGCCCGCCGCCCGCTGGGATCGAACAGGATCTCCCCCTCCGGCGTGCGCACGATGCGGAGCAGCTCCCGCTTCGGCCGGACCGCGCGGCAACCGATGCACGTTCGCTGGGGCACATGTTTCGGCACGCTGCACCACCTCAGCTCGCGCCCTCACCGGCAGTGCCGTGGTCGCCGGCCTCGCCGGCGGCCTCCCCGGCTCCGGGCACCGGCTCGTCAAATTCTGCCGATCCCTCGCCGTCCTCGTCCTCCTGGCCCCTGCGGCCGAGGCTGGCCAGCACGGCATCGATGTCCCACTCGTCGGCCTTCCCCAGCAGCTCGCCGGCCTGGGACTCGGCGTGGATATCGATCTTCCAACCCGTCAGCCGCGCCGCCAGCCGAGCGTTCTGCCCCTCCTTGCCGATGGCCAGGGAGAGCTGGTGGTCCGGCACGACCACGCGGGCCACCCGTTCCTCCGGCTCCAGGATGACCCGCGTCACCTTGGCCGGGGAGAGGGCATTGGCCACGAACTCCTCGGGGTCCTCCGCCCAGCGGATGACGTCGATGCGCTCGCCCCGGAGCTCGGCCACCACCGCCTGCACCCGGATGCCGCGCGGTCCGACGCAGGCCCCCACCGGGTCGACCCGCTCGTCCCGGGAGTCGACGGCGATCTTCGCCCGGGTGCCCGGCTCCCGCACGGCGGCCTTGATCTCCACGATGCCGTCGTGGATCTCGGGCACTTCCAGCTCGAAAAGCCGCTTGAGCAGGTTCGGGTGGGAGCGGGAGATCAGGATCTGCGGCCCCTTGGGCGTCTTCTTGACCTCGACGATGTAGACCTTGATCCGATCGCCCTGGCGGTAGCGCTCTCCCGGGATCTGCT
>QGUQ01000485.1 GCA_003242195.1 Bacillota bacterium
GGCTGCGCGGCGTGCCCCTGAGCGCGGTCTTCCGGTTGCTGCGCCAGGGACGGATCACCGTAAACGGCCGCCGGTCGCCGCGGGACACGGTGCTCCGCGCCGGCGACGTGGTCGAGGCGGTGCTCGAGGCCCCGCCGGTCCCGCCGTCTGCGCCCGCGGGGCGAACCGGGCAGGCACCGGTCTCGCGAACGCCCGCCGGGCCGGTGGCCGTGCCGCCCCCGGACATCCTCTACGAGGACGAGGACATCCTCGTGGTCAACAAGCCGGCCGGCGTGCTGGTTCACCCCGGCGATCCCGACGAGAGGGGGCGCGGCGGCCGCCGACGCGGTGGAGGCCGGCCCGGCGCGCGGGAGGAACCGGCGGCTTTGGTGGACCAGGTCAGGGCGTACCTCGCCCTCCGGCAGCCCGGAGCCGGCCGGCACCACGACTCGGCGGCGGAGCTTCCGGTCTACCGGCCCTCCCCGGTACACCGGCTGGACCGGAACACCTCCGGCCTGGTCGCCTTCGGCAAGACCCGCGCCGGCGCGGAGCGGCTGTCCGCGTGGTTCCGCTCGGGACAAGTGGAGAAGGAATACCTGGCGGTCGTGGAAGGGGATCCGCCGGCGGGCGAGCTGCGGCACCGTCTCCGCCGTGATCGGTCCAGCCGGCTGACGGTGGCCGAGCCGGTGCCCGGGGACGCCGGGGAGCAGGGGCGTCCATCGCCCGCGGGCGGGGAAGCCGGCTCACTGGCCGTCCTCCGCCTCGTGCCCGTCGCCTCCGGTTCCGGCTTCAGCCTGGTCCGCGTATGGCTCGTCACCGGCCGTACCCATCAGATTCGCGCCCAGCTGGCCGCCACCGGGCATGCCCTGGCGGGCGACGTCAAGTACGGCGGCCGCCGCCTGCCAGGCCTGCGGCGGCCGGCACTCCACTGCTACCGGCTGGCCTTCCCCAACGGGGTCGAAGTGGTGGCGCCGTTGCCTGAGGACCTGGTACGCCTGTGCCGGCGGCTGGGCCTCGAAGTCCCCTTCGTTGCCACCCGCGCCTCCGGCCCCACGGGCGACACCGATGACGCGGACGAGGCCGGCCACGATGGCGCCCATGCCGGCCAGGGCAACGACGGGCCCTAGCACCGCCGTGCCAGTCCTTCCCCCCGCGCCCGCCCGCCGGGGCCGGCTGCACCTCGCGGGCGCATGCGGATTTGACCCGGTGTCTCAGCCCTCCTGGAAGGGGTCGATGGGGCCCTGCCACTTGCCCTCGGCCCGCAGCTGCCGGCGATACTGGCGAATGGCCTCTTTCAGGGTGCTCAGCGCCAGGGTGGCGCACCGGGGGCGGGTCGCCAGCGCCGACTCGCCGACGAACTGCTTCATGTCCTCGCCCGTCATGCCCAGGACGTCGTCCATGGTGAGCCTCTCGTTCACGACCTTCTGCAGGAGCATGGAGGCCGCGGCCTGGCTGACGTTGCAACCGCTGCCGTCGAACTTGACGCCGGCGATACCCCTCCCGTCACCCTCGCCCTTGAGGTAGATGTGGACGACATCGCCGCATCCCGGATTGCCACCGGACACCGTGACGTCGGCGTCGTCCAGCCGGCCGCGCATCAAGGGGTTCCGGGCTTCTTCCAGCAGGATCTGGATCAGGGTTTCACGGTCCCATTCCATCGGTCGTTCCTCCCGCCTCGTCCCGCGGCACCGCGCCGCGGGGACCCATCCCGCACACGGTTCACCCGCTGTCTCGCCATCCCTGCGCCCGCCGTCCCGCCGTCACATTGCCTCGCAACGACGTGGACCGCACCGTGCATACTAATCTAACACGCCACCGCGGGACCGGCACACGGAGGGGCGGGGCCGGCCCCCCCCCCCGCCCCCCCCCCCCCCCACCCCCCCCCGCAGCACGTAGGGCGGGGGGCCCCCCCCCCCCCTGCCCCCGCTGGGCGCCCGCGCCACGGTCTCCCCCCCCCTCCCCCCAGCCG
>QGUQ01000094.1 GCA_003242195.1 Bacillota bacterium
CGGGACGGCCGGCGGCGGGCTGCGCCACCCTCCTGGTGCTGCTGGCTGCCAGCGGGCTCGGGCTGGCATCGCTGGGCCGGGTGCTGCCTCCGGGCTTCTGATGACAAGCCAGGAGGCCGGGGCCGCGCCGGGAGATGCCGGGCCGCCGGGCCGCGGTGTACAATGGGGAAGCCGGCGCCGTGGAAGGGGCCGGAGCCCTCCGGGGTGAGGAGCTCGCGGGCACGGGCGCCGGGGTGGAGCCGTTGGCGACGGAAGCCCAGGCCGATCGACTCGCCCGGCAGTTGCTCATGGCCCGCACCAACCTGCGGGGCTACCTGATGCTCATGCTGCGCTACGCCAAGGCCCGGGGCGAAAGCGCCGCCGACCTGGCGCGCTTCCTCGGGGAGCAGGCGGCGCCCACGTGGGGACGCCTCCGCAATTGCACGGCCATCGACTTCGCCCGGGCGCTGGCGCAGCTGGTCGAGGCGGGCGGCGACGAGGTGGTCGCCGTCCGGGACGAGGGCGGCATCGCGCGGCTGGAACTGCGGCCGCCGTCCAGCGACGACCAGCTGCTGGCCGCCTTCGGCATCGAGCGCGACGAGTGGCATGCCCTCTACTACGGCCAGTTCGAGCGCATCGCCACCTGGCTCGGCCTCCGTTGTCTCCACGAGCGTGAGGGCGACCTGCACCGGTTCTACTTCGCCCGGATCGCCCGCATCACGGGGCCGCACCGGCGACCGCTGCCCGTGTGACCCCGCGTGCGGGCGCTTGCACGTGTCCGCGGGCGCCCGGGCCCGGAAGGAGGCATGCCCAGCGGTGCGGACTGGGCGGCCGGCAGAGGCGGCTGTTGACAGGACGGCCGCCAGCGGGTAGGGTGTAACAAGAGCAAAAAGCCCCTTTAAACTGGTCCCGTGAGGCCGGTAAGGAGCTAACCATATCGACGGCCGCGCCCGCCGGTTCTTGCCGGGCACTCCCGGGCGCGCCGCGATCGGTGCAACTTCTTGCCGGTGGCAAGAAGTTTTTTTATGCACGGGACGGGGCGCATCGGGAGGGAAGCAGGTTGCTGGTTCATCCCGACCGGATGGCCATCCCCGTGGAACCCGTGGCGTACCCCTACGCCCCCGCCCGACCCGGGCGGCGAGAGGCCGCCGGCGGCCGGATCCTCTCCCCGACGGCGCAGCCTGCCGCCGAGCCTGCTGCCGGGAGTCGCCAGCGATGCCACCGGGCCGCATCCCTCACCGGCATCGCCGGGCTCCCGAGGTCTGAGATCGAGGCCCTGCTGGACGAGGCGGCGCGGATGAAGGATCGCCTGCGTCGCATCCGCGCGGGCCTCTCTCCTGCCGCCGCCTTCGGTGGCGCGCTTCCCCTGGCGGGCCGCCGCGTGTTGACCCTCTTCTTCGAGAACAGCACCCGCACCATGCAGTCCTTCCACATCGCCGCGCGCCTGCTGGGTGCCGACGCCCTGGACCTGCCGGTGAGCCGCAGCAGCGTCGCCAAGGGGGAGAGCTTCCGCGACACCCTGCGCACCTGCGCGGCCATGGGCGTCGATGCCGTGGTCATCCGTCATCCGGTCACCGGCGCGGCGCGCTACGCCGCGGCGGTGCTGGACGTGCCGGTGATCAACGCCGGGGACGGTACCGGCGAGCATCCCACCCAGGCCCTGCTGGACGCCCTGACCATCCGCGAGCGGCTGGGGCGGCTGGAAGGGCTGCGGGTGGCCATCGTCGGCGACATCCGCCACAGCCGCGTGGCCCGCTCCAACGTCCTGTTGCTCACCCGCTTGGGGGCCGAGGTGCGGCTGGCGGGCCCGCCCACCATGCTGCCGGACCCCGCCGCCTTCCCCGGTGTCCGCGTCACTGGCGACTTGAGGGAGGCGCTGGACGGCGCCGACGTGGTCATGGCCCTGCGCATCCAGCGGGAGCGCCAGGACGGCTCCCTGCTGCCCGGACCGGGCGAGTACCGGCGTGGCTGGGGCATCGACGCGGAGCGACTGGGCTGGGCGAAGCCCGGCGTCCTGGTGATGCATCCCGGCCCCGTCAACCGCGGGATCGAGCTGGCGCCCGAGGTGATGAACCTGCCCCACTGCGTCATCGAGGAACAGGTGACCAGCGGAGTGGCGGTGCGCATGGCCGTCCTGCGGCGGCTGCTGGCGCCGGAGAGTGGGGAGGGGTGGCGATGAGCCAGGCCCGGGAGGTCATGAACGAGGGCACCAAGGTGCTCATCCAGGGCGGCCGGGTCATCGACCCCGCCCAGGGGCTGGACCGGGTTTGCGACGTGCTGCTGGCCGGCGGCCGGGTGGAAGCCGTGGGTGAGGGCCTGGGCGATGAACTGATCCGGCGCGGTGCTGCCGGGGCGGACCCCGGCGTCGAGGTCATCGACGCCCGCGGGCTGTGGGTCGTGCCCGGCCTCATCGACGCCCACGTCCACTTGCGCACGCCCGGGGAGACCCACAAGGAAACGCTGGCTACCGGCACCGCCGCCGCGGCCGCGGGCGGCTTCACCAGCGTCGTCTGCATGCCCAACACGCGGCCGCCCCTGGATGACCCCATCCGCGTGGAATGGTTGCGGATGAAGGCGGAGCGCGAGGCCTTGGTCCGGGTCTACCCGGCCGCCGCTGCCACGGAGGGCCTTGCCGGCGAGCGCCTAGCGCCCTACGGCGCCTTGCGCGCGGCCGGAGCCGTGGCCGTCACCGACGACGGGCGGCCCATCGCCCGAGCGGGGGTGATGCGGCGGGTGCTGGAATACGCGGCGGCCCACGGCCTACCGGTGCTGGTCCATGCGGAGGAACCGGAGCTCAGCGCGGGCGGAGCCATGCACGAGGGGCCGGTGGCGGCGGCCGCCGGCATGCCGGGCATCCCCGACACCGCGGAGTCGGTGATGGTCGCCCGCGACGTGCTCCTGGCCGAGCGGGCCGGTGCCCACCTTCACATCCTGCACGTCAGCGCGGAGAACACCGTCAGCCTGATCCGGTGGGCCAAGGCCCGTGGCGTGCGGGTAACCGCCGAGGTCACGCCCCACCACCTGCTCCTCTGCGACGAGGACGTGGCAGCCGCCGGTTTCGACCCCAACTGGAAGATGAACCCGCCCCTGCGCTCGGCGGCCGACCGGGAGGCGCTGCTGGAGGCGGTGGCGGACGGCACCATCGACTTCATCGCCACCGACCACGCGCCCCATCACGCCGAAGACAAGGACCTGCCCTTCCCGGAGGCCAGCTTCGGCATCGTCGGCCTCGAGACGGCGGTGGCCCTGCTGCTGGATGCCTTCGTTCCCGGGATCATCAGCCCCTCACGGCTGGTGGAACTGCTCTCCCTGCGACCGGCGCGGGTCTTCGGGCTGCCCGGGGGGACTCTGCGGCCGGGTGCGCCCGGCGACGTCACCCTGATCGACCCGCACCAGGAGTGGGTGATCGACCCCGCGGACTTCCGCAGCCTGGGGCGGAACACGCCCTTCGCGGGGCGCCGCGTGCGCGGGCGCGTGGTGAGGACCCTGGTGGGCGGCCGGACGGTGTTCCAACTGGCCGGTGCGGAGGTGAGCCACCGGTGACGGCCGGCCGGCGGGACCGGCTCCCCGTTGCCCCGCGGAGCCGCTTGTATAATATTGATGATTCTCAGTATATTTATGCAACCGCTGCCCGGCCGGACGGAAATGCGCGGCCCGGCGCGCCGCCGGTTCCCACGGGCAGGCGCGTCGTCGCGCGCGGGCAGGAACCGTCGAGGAGGTCACCGGTGGTGATTCAGGAGATGGATTCCCTGGGCGGGTCCGAACCCACCGAGCCCGCCGAGTCCGCCGCACCCGTGCCCGTGCGCCTCGTCCTAGAGGACGGTAGTGAGTGGCAGGGACGGCTGGCGACGGGCGGCCTACCCGGCGGTGGCCGGGAGCTGCGGGTCGTCGGCGAGGTCGTCTTCAATACGAGCATGACGGGGTACCAGGAACTGGTCTCCGATCCCTCCTACGCCGGGCAGATCGTGGTCCTGACCTACCCGCAGGTGGGGAACTACGGTGTGCGCGAGGGTGAGGACGAGTCCGACCGCCCCCTGGCGAGTGCCCTGATCACCCGCGAGCTGTACGATGCGCGGGCCGTGGGCAGGGACGCCTTCGGCCCGCGGCTGGCGGCCGCAGGCGTACCGGTGGCGGAGGGCTTCGACACCCGAGCGCTGACCCGGCACCTGCGCCGCCGCGGGACGCTGCGCGGGGTCCTGACCGCAGACCGGACCACGCCGGCCGGTGAGCTGGCGACGCTGGCGTCGACCTGGCGGTCCCCCTCGGCCCTGGAGGTCGGCACGCGGTCAGCTTACCGGGTCGAACCGGCACGGTCCGGGGGCGGGCCCGCCGGCGCCGGCGCCAACGGCATGGCGGGCATGGTGCGGGCCCTGGGCGGGCGCCGGCAGGAGCCGGCCCGGCACGCGGTGGTCGTGGACCTCGGCGTCAAGCGCAACATCGTGCGAGCCCTGGCCGCCGCCGGGTGCCGGGTGACGGTGGTACCCGCCACCACGCCGGCCGCCGACATCAGAGCCCTGGCACCCGATGTGGTGATCCTCTCCAACGGCCCCGGGGATCCCCGTGATCTGGCGGTCCTCCTGGGCGAGGTGCGGCGCGTGGCGGAGAGCCTGCCCACCTTCGGCATCTGCCTCGGACACCAGCTCCTGGGCTTGGCCTTCGGCGCCCGCGCCTACAAGCTGCCCTACGGCCATCGCGGCGCCAACCACCCCGTCAAGGACCTCATCACCGGTCGTGTGGCCATCACCTCCCAGAACCACGGCTACGCCCTGGACGGCGAGTCGGTGGAACAGGCGGGCCTGGTGGTGTCCCACGTAAACCTCAACGATGGCACGGTGGAAGGGCTCGTGCACCCGCACCTGCCGGTGTGGGGCCTCCAGTTCCACCCGGAAGCGGCGCCCGGCCCCCGGGACGCAGCCGACCTGTTAGCCGGCTTCCTGGCGGCGACCGGCGGGGCCGTCGCTTCACAGGCCCGCGGGGAGCCCGGCGGTGGCGCGGGCACCCGTGCCGTCCGTGCCGTGTCGGTGGCGGCTGGCGTCAGTGGCGTCAGGGAGGAAGGGATGCCCCGTGCCTGAGCCCCGCGGCATCCGCAAGGTGCTGGTCATCGGCTCGGGACCCATCATCATCGGGCAGGCGGCGGAGTTCGACTATTCGGGAACGCAGGCGTGCCGGGCGCTGAAGGAGGAAGGGCTGGAGGTCATCCTGCTCAACTCCAACCCGGCGACGGTGATGACCGATCCCGGTACCGCCGACCGGGTGTACATCGAGCCCCTCACTGTGGAGTTTGCCGCCGCCATCATCGAGCGGGAGCGGCCGGACGCGGTTCTTCCCACCCTGGGCGGCCAGATCGGCCTAAACCTGGCCATGGACCTGGTGCGGGCGGGCGTCCTGGAGCGCTACGGCGCTCGCCTGCTGGGCACGCCGCCGGAAGCCATCGAGCGGGCCGAGAACCGCGAGGCCTTCAAGCAACTGATGCTGGAGATCGGCGAGCCCGTGCCGGCCAGCACCATCGTGCGCTCGCTGGACGAGGCCCGCGCCTTCGCCCGCCGGGCCGGCTTCCCGGTCATCGCCCGGCCGGGCTACACCCTGGGAGGAACGGGGGGCGGCATCGCCCGCGATGAGGCGGAACTGGCCGGCCTGGTGGAACGGGCCCTGGCCACCAGCCCCATCGGGCAGGTCCTGCTGGAGGAGAGCCTGCTGGGCTGGAAGGAGATCGAGTTCGAGGTCATCCGGGACGGTGCCGACAACTGTATCGCCATCTGCAGCATGGAGAACGTGGATCCGGTGGGGGTCCACACCGGCGACAGCATCGTCGTCGCGCCCGCCCAGACGTTGACGGACCGGGAGCTGCAGCGCCTGCGGTCGGCGGCCCTGAAGATCGCCCGGGCCATCGGCGTGGAAGGCGGCTGCAACGTCCAGTTCGCGTTGCGGCCCGACGGGCGGGAGTACCGGGTGATCGAGGTCAACCCCCGGGTCAGCCGCTCCAGCGCCCTGGCCTCCAAGGCCACCGGCTACCCCATCGCCAAGGTGGCGGCGCGGGTGGCCCTGGGCCGGCGCCTGGACGAGATCCGCAACCCCATCACCGGCACCTCCGCCCTGTTCGAGCCGGCCCTGGACTATGTAGTGGTCAAGATCCCCCGCTGGCCCTTCGACAAGTTCGCCACCGCCGACCGGCGCCTGGGCACCCAGATGAAGGCCACCGGAGAGGTGATGGCCATCGATCGCAGCCTCGAAGGGGCTCTGCTCAAGGCCGTGCGCTCGCTGGAGATCGGCCTCGACGCCCTGGAGTGGCCGGAGGCCCGGGCCATGGACGACGCCGCCCTGGAGAAGGCCATCCGCCAGGGCGACGACCGGCGCCTGTTCCTGCTGGCCGAGGCCCTGCGGCGCGGCCGCACCGTGGCGGAACTGGCCGGTTGGACGGGGATCGACCCGTTCTTCCTGGACAAGGTGGCGCGGATCGTGGCGGCAGAGGAACGGCTGCGGCGCCTGGCCGCCGGCCGGGGCGGGCACGCGGCTGACGGTCCCGCATCCGGCGAGCCGTCATGGGGAGAGGCGGCGGGCGGGTCAGGCGAGGTGACGTCCGCTCCGCCGCTGCCGCCGGAGGAACTGATGCTGGCCAAGCGCATCGGGCTCACCGACCGCCGCCTTGCCGAGCTGACGGGCAGCGACGAGGCGGCCGTGCGGGCGGCGCGGGTGGCGGCGGGCGCGCGCCCGGCTTACAAGATGGTGGACACCTGCGCCGGGGAGTTCGACGCCCTCACCCCCTACTTCTACTCCACCTACGGTGAGGCCGACGAGGCCGGAGAGCGCATCCGGGAGAGTGCCGGCCGCCCCACGGTGCTGGTGGTGGGATCGGGGCCCATCCGCATTAGCCAGGGCATCGAGTTCGACTACAGCTCGGTGCACGCCGTCCGCACGTTGCGCGACCTGGGCTACCAGGCGGTGATCGTCAACAACAACCCGGAGACCGTCAGCACCGACTTCGATACCGCCGACCGCCTCTATTTCGAACCGCTGACGACGGAAGACGTCCTGAACGTCGTCGAGCTGGAGCGGTCTCTTTTCAACATCTCCGACCCCACGAAACCGTACAAAAACCCTATTCCGGCTTCTGCTTTACAAAAAAAAACACACAACAACAACGAA
>QGUQ01000486.1 GCA_003242195.1 Bacillota bacterium
CGATGATGGTTGGCGTGTATGTTTTTTTTTTTTTTACAGGCAGAAGCCGGCATCCGATTTTTAGTGCGCTCGCGGGGGCCGGGATATGTGTTTAAGAGCAGCAGCTGCCCCAGGGCCGCGTGGACCGCCGCCCGGCTTGGCAGCAGGCGCTGTTGCCCCCGGCCAGGTGGCAGGCTTGCGAGGAGCCATCCCCGCCGGTGTCGCCGCAGGCGGTAGAGGCCGGCGCCTTGGGAGGGGAGGTCGGGCTGGATGACGATCTCGGAAAAGCGTGACAAGGCGTCGGCCAGGGTGTTCCCGTTCAGGGGGCAGGTCCACGGAATCAGGGGCGCCAGGTCCCGGTGGGCGGCGACGATGCGGAGTCCCTCCAGGTGGCCGATGGGGCCGAGACGGAGCACGGTACAGCCCCAGGCGGGAGCGCGGGAGAGGAAAGAGCCGCCGCCCGCCCCCTCGTCGCTGGAGACTCGGCTGAGGACGACCCGGGGAAGGGGAATCGGGTTGCGACTAGGCGCCACCGTTCCCCCGCCCCACCCTCGGGGCGCAGGCCCGCGACGGTTTCCTGGGCCGGATCGACATCACCGGCCGCAAAGAGGCAGAGGATGGCGCCCACCTCGGCGGCATGGCGGGCAAAGCCGGTATAGGGCGGCTCCAGCCCGTAGCGGCGCATCCGCTCCAGCACCTGGGGAGAGATCAGGAGCCCGATCAGGGGTCCGAGGAACAGCTCCCCGTCACCCTGCCGGCGGAGCCCCATCCGTAAGGAACCGGGCAGGCACAGGCTCGCCGCCAGGGTCGCCGATACATCGACCCGTCCGGCGTCCAGCCCCGGATCGGGCACCAGCCGGACCCGTGCCTGTCGGGTGCCAAACCGCAGGGAGCAGGGTCCCGGGGCTTGCCGCACCCCCTCCAATATCCCTGGATGCACGTGTACGGTCCCATCCCCGTGGGTCGTCCGTACCGTCACCCGCACCTCCAGCCCGTCCATGACCCGTTCCCACCTTCCGAGCAACCCACCCACCCTGGGGCAACGGCCTTCGCGCCGTGTGTCTCCAACCTATGCGCACCCGACATCGCGTGCCCGAATAGAGTGACGGTGCACTAGGCGTGGAGGGGGCGGTCCCGCTGTGGCGCGTTACCATACGGACATCGACGAGATCACGCAGTTGCCCGAGGAGGAACGCCAGCGGCTGCGCCCGGTGACGACCGAGTTCGTCTTTCGGGTCAGCGAGTATTACCTGTCGCTGATCGACTGGGACGATCCCGATGACCCCATCCGCCGCATCGTGATCCCGTCGGACGTGGAACTGGCAGAGTACGGCAGCCTGGACCCCTCGGACGAGGAGAGCAACTACGTGGCCCCTGGCTGCCAGCACAAGTACGGGCCCACCGCGCTCCTGCTGGTCTCCAAGGTGTGCGGGGCCTATTGCCGGTTCTGCTTTCGCAAGAGGCTCTTCCGCAACGACGTGGACGAGAAGCACGTGAGCCTGGACATCACCCCGGGCCTGCGGTACATCGCGGCCCACCCGGAGATCACCAACGTCCTGCTCACCGGCGGCGATCCCCTGATGCTCAGTCCCCGGCGGCTCGATCAGATCCTCTCCGCCCTCCGGGCCATCCCGCACGTGAGGATCATCCGCATCGGGACCAAGATCCCGGCTTTCGAGCCCATGCGGGTCTATGACAACCCCGAGCTGCTCGAGGTCCTGCGCCGGCACTCCCGGCCCGACGCCCGGATCCACTTCTCCCTGCACTTCAACCACCCGCGGGAGATGACGGACCAGGCCCTGCGCTGCATCACCGCCCTGCACGGGGTCAGGGCGACGCTGATGCACCAGAACAGGTCCCCGGGGGGGGGCAAGCGAGTGTCTCTCAAAAAAATCAGACGCGCCCGCGCAGGAGGAGAAGAGAAGACTGTGGTGGCGCAGTGCGATAAA
>QGUQ01000487.1 GCA_003242195.1 Bacillota bacterium
GTATATAGGTTGTGTTCTGGGCCAGTAACACCAGAAACAAGCCCCTTTGAGAGCCAAGAAACCCTTATCCGGTAAGGCTTTCTCCTGTTACTGGCCGACCAGTAACAGAAGACTCTTTGTTACTGGCTCGGTCCAGTAACAACCCAATATTCGATACCCAAAGTCAGCGCGAAGGGACCGGTTCCAACCAGCCGGTCCCCATCGCTTTTTCGGGGGGTGCTCCTTCGATGGACGAACGCCTGATTGGCCCCTCCATGGCCCGCTCCTTGCTGGGCGTCCGGAACTACGCGGTGATCCAAGAGATGATTCACGGCGACTACGTCCAGGGGGTGTGGGTGGGCGACGGCCACCGCCGCCGGTTCGTAGCGACCGCCGACAGCTGGTGGGAGGGATACAAGCGGTGGCGAGCGGATCACGGCTTGCCGCCTTTGGTGCCGAGGGACCGGAGGCAAACTAATGAGGACCCGGTCCTCTCCATGACCCAGGCGCGAGCGGAATTGGGATGTGGACGTGAGGTCGTCAAGAAACTCGTTCGCGACGGGTACGTGAAGGTGACGCAGGATCCCCGGACCCGTGCCATGGTGGCGCCGCGCAGCGAGTGGATTCGTGGGTACCGGGCGTACCTGGCCGACGGGCGGCACAAGTCGGGCAAGGGGAAGGTTCGCAGCGAATCGCCGAGTGAGGTTCAGTTGCTGACACAGGCACAGGTCATGACGGTAGGCGTTCTGACGGGCATGATCGTGGGCTATGGGCGACATCCGGCGTGCTACGTGTGCGGGCGTCCGTTGCGGGAGGGCGACCGCTGGCGGTGGTTCGTGCCGGCGTCCTTCCAGCCCAAGCCCTGGGAGGGGCCGGAGCCGGCGTTCGGGTGTGCGGAGGGGCACGAGGGAAGGGTCATCGAGGTGGCGGGCATGTGGTTTCGGATCGAGCCGCCGGGGAAGGATCCGGTGTGTTTGGGACGGCGGCCTGTTGATTTGGCGCAAGTGGCTGTAGCCGATTGATCCAAACGATTCACGTCAGGGGCGGGATAGTATCCCGCCCCTTGATCTTCGTCGGGAGGGGATTCTTATGGCGAACACGATGTCGGCGCGGGGGCGGCTGCTGTCGGAGATCTACCGCCGGGGGATTCGGTTGGAGGTTGCCGGGGGAGCGATCAGGATGGTCCCCCCGGAGAAAAGCACGCCAGAACTCCAAGCCATGGTCGAAGCTGACCAGGCGTGGCTCATCCGCCAGCTAACTACTCCCTACGACCATGAATGGGTGCTGGACGCGACAGCGCAAATTCTCTCGCGGACGGCGGCGAAGTTGGGGGATCGACCGCTGCCTCCGGAAGCGGCCCGGGCACTGGACGATGTGGACCGGGCGGCGGTGGAAGGGTCGCGGCTTGGCGTGCTGGTTGCGTTGGCTGGATTTGAGGCGGCCGTAGAAGATGCAGCAGGATCCTGAGCGGCGCGCCTGTGGGTATGGAAGGCGCTTTTCATTGTTGGCAAACTGATAGTCACGATGTATGATTGTGCATAGAGGTGGTTCCGTAATGCCTGTGGCCGCATCCCGGGAAGAGAGTCACGACCGCGAGGTTGAGGTGATCGCTGTCCTCGAACGGTGCATCTTCGAATCGGCCACCGACCGCCCGTTTTCGGTGTGGCTGGTGCGGGGGGCGAAGGACGAGGGAGCGTTTCGCGCCGTTGCGGAGCTGGATGCCGAGAGGTGGGGGGAACCCGGCGACACGGTGCGGCTGGTGGGGCGGTGGGTGGACGACCCCCGGTACGGGCGGCAGTTGCATGTGGCGTCGGTGATGCCCCATGTGCCCAAGGACGCCCTGGGCATCGTGCGGTGGCTGGCGGAACAGCCCGGGATCGGGTTGGCGACGGCGCGGAAGGTCGTTGCCGGTTTGGGTTTCGACGACGACCTGATGGATCGCATTGCCG
>QGUQ01000488.1 GCA_003242195.1 Bacillota bacterium
TATTGTAGTTGTTATTTTTTTTTTTTTTAAAGCAAAAGCCGGTTTCCAAGTCTAATACGGTCTCCGGGGCCCGGAGATGTTTAAAAGAGACAGCCACAGGGCCGATGACGTCCTGCCCACCGTTCGGTACGGCGGTGCCCGCTTCCTGTCGCGAAAGGTGACGACTGCTGGCAGTCCGCGCGCCCGCGCCGACACCGTGTCGGCCGGTGGCGCCCCCCGGGCCGACCGGGGCGGCCACGAGGTAGACACCGGCGAGGATGGCCACCCCGCCGGCCGCTTGGCTGAGGGTGACCCGCTCGCCCAGGAACAACCCCGACAGCAGGGCGGTGTAGAGGGGCAACAGGTTGCCGAAGATGGAGGCCGGACCCGCGCCGATGCGCCGCACGCCCTCGTTCCAGAAGAGGTAGGCGACGGCCGACGCCGCGACCCCGATGTACAGGAGGGCCAGCACGTCCCTCCCCGCCAGGGAGGGCCACGGCGCCCCCGCCAGCCAGCGGCCGGCCCGCGCCAGGGCCAGGAACGCGACCCCGGTGACGGAGGCGTAGAGGGTCGTGGCCAGCGGCGAGAGCCGGCGCATGAGGAACCGGCCCGTGACGGTGTAGACCGCCCAGCTGGTCGCCGCCAGCAGCATGAGCAAGTCGCCGGGGTTGAAGTCCAGGCCCAGGAGGGCTGCTGCGGAACCGCCCGCCAGGATCCAGCCGGTCCCGGCCAGGCTCAGGAGGACCCCGGCCACCCGGCGCGGGGTCACCGCCTCGCCCAGCAGCGGCGCGGCGATGAGGAAGGTCAAGGCGGGCGTCGCCGTGTAGATCAGGGTGCCGTTGACGTTGGAGGTGTACCGCTGCGCCAGGTACTGCAGGGTGTTGTACCCGGCCATGCCCGTCAGACCCGCCAGCCACAGGCCCGCCCACTCCCGCCCGCGGGGCACCGGCCAGGCCCCTTCCCGCCAGCGCACGACAGGACCGAGCAGGAGGGCGGCCATGGCCCACCGCAGCAGCGCCACGTCCATGGGATCGACCCGCTGGACGAGGGGCTTGGCGATGGTCCAGTTGCCGGCCCACAGCAAGGGCGTGACTGCCAGTAAAAGGTATGCCAAAAATAACTCACCGCCCTCGAAACGATATCACTAGAATACGAGAGGAAGCCTTCCACGATGTGGCGAAACAGTGGCGAAGCCCAAAGAGCGCTTTCCAAGGGCTTTCCGAATCATGACGGGCGAATTCCGGGCATCGAGGAACGGAATGTGTGGCAATCCGCTGGTGTCGGCGCCCACGCACGGCCGCTGGGGCAGGAATCCCCTTCGCGATTGAGGTGAGACCCATGTCAACGATTCGTATCCCGGACCAGCTCCGGTTCTGGGAGCCAGAGGCGGACCGCCTCTTAATGGAATTCGTGCGCCAGGCCCTGGACGAAGGCGGCACCGTGATGGACGGCTGCCAGCGATTCGCCCAGGCGCTACAGGCCGAAGGCCCGCGCGTGGCGCCGACGCCGGAGCAGATGGCCATGCGCTGGGAGGTCCTGCAAGCCTTCGGCGGCCTGGACCCGGCCCGGGACCCGCAGGCCATGGCGCTGCGCGGGTTGGCCGGCTCGCCCGGCGGTGCGACGGCGGGCGCCGGTGGCGCCACCGCCTACCCCGCCGCCCTGCTGCAGGCGGCCCAGGACCTGTACGGGCTCGCCGAGGAGCTCCGCCGCCTCGCCCGGCGCCTAGAGGCGCTGGCCCGCTCCGGCCCCGCCCAGGCGCCCGGCGCTACCGGCTCCGCGGCGGACGGCAGCGAGCAGCCGGCGCCCGGGGAGGCCCCCGACCGCGGCCGCCGAAAGGCCCCCGTCCCCCCGCCCGGCCTTTCCGCACGGGGTCCCCCCAGCCTTTTGCCGGGGCCCGGGCCCGTCCCTTTTTTTCCAGGGTAACCCCTTCGGGAGGCCGCTCC
>QGUQ01000489.1 GCA_003242195.1 Bacillota bacterium
TTGTTCGGGTTTTGTGGGTCGGAGATGTCGGACACACCCAGCCCCGCCGGATCGCCGCGCGGAACACCTCGCGCGGGTGGACCATGGCACCGTTGAGCGTACCGATCGAAATCAACTCCACACCCACTACATAATGCCTGGTGTTCAACAAGACCACATAAAAATGTTCCCTGTCCAGGTCCCGCAGGCCCGGGAGGAGGAGCCGGCTGACGTCCTCCGGGCACCGGACCCGGGGCCGGGCCGGGCAGGCGGCCGCCACGCGCCGCCCCAACTCCACCGCCGCCACCAACTGCGCCGCCTTGGCGGGACCGATGCCGGGCACCCGGCACAGCTCCTCCGCCCGGGCCGAGGCCAGCCACCGCAGGCCCGCCGCGTCGCCCCCGCCATCCCCGGCCTTGTCTTCCTCCGCCCCCATGGCCAGGAGGCGGCGGGCCAGGTCAAGGGCCGACTCGCCGCCGCGGCCCGAGCCGGAACCGATGAGGATGGCCAGCAGGTCCGCATTGGACAGACCGCTGGCCCCGCCGGCCAGGAGGCGCTCCCGCGGGCGCTCGGCGGGCGGGAGATCCTTGACCCGCGGTACCGCCCGCCGCTCCACGTTCACGCCTGCACCTCCCGGCGGTACAGGTGCAACACGGGAATGCCGAAGCGGGCCAACAGGTCGGCGAGCAACGAAAGGGGCAAGCCAACGACGTTAAAGTAACACCCCTCGATACGGGGGACAAGGGTGGCACCCAGCCCCTGGATGGCATAGGCACCGGCCTTGTCCATGGGCTCGCCCGTGGCGATGTAGGCATCGATCTCCGCCGGCGTCAGTTCCCGCATCCAGACGCGCGTGGTGGTGTCGCCCACCTCCGCCCTGCCGCTGGCTGCGTCCACCACCGCCACGCCGGTGGTCACCTCGTGGCGGCGCCCGCTCAGGCGGGCCAGCATCCAGGCGGCATGCTCCCGATCCCGCGGCTTGCCGAACACGTGGCCGTCCAGGACGACCACCGTGTCGGCACCGATGACCAGCCCGGACTCCAGGGTCGAGGCGACGTCTCGCGCCTTGGCCAGGGCCTGTTCCCGGGTCCAGGTCGACGGGTCCACGGGCCCGCCGGGCAGCGGCGCCTCGGCGGCGGAGGGGCGCTGGACGAAGGGCAGCCCCAACATGTTCAACAGAGCCACCCGCCGGGGTGAGGCGGAGGCGAGCACCAGCAAGGGCGCCGTCCGATCCCCCTGTCTCACGTCCATCGCTGCCCCACCGCCTTTCCCGTCACGGGCATCCCGCCCACACGGCCGGCGCGGACGCCCGATCCGCGCCGCCACGCCCTTAATGGCGCCGCAGCCACAAGAGGGCAGCGGCGATGCCCACGAGTCCCGCGGTGGAGACCTGCAGTTCCAGACCGAAGGTCAAGGAGCCCAGGTACGGCACCGTCAGGGTGAACGGCGCCAGGGACGGGCCCAGGGCCCGTGTCAGCCATGGCCAACGGGATCCCAGCAACTCCGCTGCGACCACGTTGCCGGCGGCGTTGCCCACGAGTATGGCCACCGCCGCCAGCCAGGGATTCATATTGCCCCGTCGCATGCAATTCCGCCCTTTCGCACCCACTAATTCGGCTCCGCATCGGCGAATCCTTGCCTCCCGTTCCCATACCCGCGCTCTGGGCGCGGGATGACCCGATCCCCATGGGACGACTACCCTTGAGATTGATTGGCATATTTTCCCATAGGCACGACACGTGGTCAAGCCCTTCTGCCCTCCGGCCCGGCGAGAACCCGCGGCCGACCCCGCGCCCGGGCGCGGAACGCGGCGGGGGGGCGGGCCCCCCCCGACCCCCCCGCCCCCCCCGGCCCCCCCGAGGCCCCCACCGGGCGTACACCCCGGGCGGCCAAACGCGTCCCCACCAGCCGCCGCTTGCGCGCGAGCGCACCCTCCCCCC
>QGUQ01000490.1 GCA_003242195.1 Bacillota bacterium
GATGATGGTTGTCTTGCCGCTTCCGCTCGGACCAATCATCAGGAAGAGATGACCACGGCGATCCATGCAACATTCCTCCTACCACCATACTTCATGATGGCGTGGCAACCATGGTACACTTGGATCGGTGATGAAACATGTCATTGTCGGAGCGCATCCGCCATTTGCGGCGGCAGAGGAGACTTGACCGAGAAGCCTTCGCCAAGGCTGTGGGATGCAGTCCGAGTCTGATTGCGAAATTGGAGTCTGGCAAGGCTGAGGATATCAGCCTATCCCTGGCTATCGCGATAGCCAAGGCACTTCAAGTGTCGCTTGAGGAATTGGCTGGGCTTCGTGCGCCGTCTGGGGACGAGAGAATCGAGGACAACCTGCGGCCAGCCCACCCGGTACTTGCGGTCCTGGTTTCCGCCTTGCGAGAGCGCGGCATCTCCTGCGTTCCCGCCGTCCCCGTCGAGGTTCAGGTAAATATGTGGCGGACCTTGTGCCGTTGCTTGAAACATAGTCATCTGTTTCAAGCAGCCGATCCTCGCGGATCGGCGGTGCCGGTCTTATCCAGCGATCCGCTGGCGCCGGCTTCCCGCTTCATTCAGGACCGCCTGCCAAACGGCAGGTCTTCCGTCCTGTCTGCGGGCGTTTAACGTCTCCGGGCCACTCCCGGCGACGGCGGCCACCAGGGCCGCGAGATTCCGTGCCGCGTTCTCGTCCCGGTCGAGTACCAGCCCGCATTCCTCGCAACGGAAGACACGCTCCGAAAGGGGAAGCGATGCCTTGACCGCACCGCACCGGGAACAACGCTTGCTACTGGGATAGAAGGGCGGTGCTTCGACCAGGGCCGACCCGTACCAGACGCACTTGTACTGAAGCTGGCGGCGAATTTCCGCCAGGGCCGAATCGGCCAGCGCTCGGGCAAGCCGGCGGTTCTTCCGCATGCCCTCCACATGCAGGTGCTCGACCACCACCACGCCGTAGGTGGTCGCGAGGTAGTGGGTCAACTTGTGGATGGCATCGAGGCGGATGTTCCGCACCCGCGCATGGAGCCGAGTCAGCCGGTCGCGGGCGACCCGCCAGCGACGGCTTCCCCGCTGGCGGCGGGCCAGAGCGCGGTTCCAGCGGACGAGTTTGCGGAGGGCTTTTTCGAGGGGCCGGGGGTTCGGCCACACCTCGCCGATCGAAAGGACCGCGAGATGCCGCACCCCGACATCCACGCCCACCACTCGGTCGGGGAACCGTGGGCGGCCCGGTTGCCGCTCCACCTCGCACGTAAAACTAACGAACCACCGGCCGCCCTCCCGCGAGACGGTCGCGGAGAGGATGCGGGCCGTTCCCGCCTGGACCCGCTCCAGAAGGGCCGTGGTCGGCTCATGGGTTTTCACCCGCCCGATCTTGGGCAGGACGACGTGGCTCTTGTCGTCCACCCGGATCGCGCCAGTTGTGAACCGCACGGACTCCCGTCCCCGGCCCTTCTTCTTGAAGCGGGGGAATCCGACTTGCCGACCCTTGCGCTGGCCCTTGCGGCTCTTGGACCAGTTCCGCAGGGCACGGGCTAGCGCATCCAGGCCAGACGAGTAAGCTTCCTTCGAGTTCTCTTTCCACCAAGGTGCGATGACATACTTTTGCCGGTTCCACTCCCGTCGCAGGTCCGGTAAAGTCCAAGGCACTTCGACCGCTACGCCCCGAGCGCGGGCTTCCAGGCGCTCCTTCACCAGCGCCAGCCCCCAGTTGAAGGCGAACCGGCAAGCGCCGATATGCGAAGCCAGCGCCCGCTCCTGGCGGGGTGTGGGGTCCAGGGCGAAGCGGTACGCTTGGAGTACCTGCAACGAGCATACCTCCTAGGAACAAATATACAACATCTTCGTTTAATGATAGAAATGACAAGAAACGATAACCAATGATAATGTTTCGCGTAGCAGTTCAAAAC
>QGUQ01000095.1 GCA_003242195.1 Bacillota bacterium
GGCCTGCACCGCAAGCTCTACCGCTTCAGCCCCAACGACTACCGGGAAGTGGCGCGGATCTGGTCCGGACCCGCTCCTTCCGGCGACGGCGCGCTGGAGGTCGTCGACGGCGCGCCGGAGGGCGGCCCGGTGCCGGACCTGGCGGAGGTGCCCGAGGAATTCGCCCCGGGCATCACCCCGGAGGAACTGCAGGAGATCGCGCGCAAGCTGGCCAGCGCATGAGGGACGCCGCCCCGCGTTCCGGGCGCGGGGCGGGGGCTGGCTGACCATTGGGCGGCACCGGCTCGTCCGGTGCCGCTTCTTTCTTCGGCTGCATCTCAGTCGGAGGGCTGGCACCGGCTGCAGTAGCCGTAGACTTCGAAGGCGTGGGCCAAGACCCGGAAGCCGGGATCCTGGGCGGGGACGGCGTGCATGGTGGCGGTGGGGCACCATTCGACGCAAAAGGACTTGCCGCACTCCAGGCAGACGAAGTGGTGGTGGTGCCCGTCCTCGCCCTGATACTCGAAGCGCGCGCTCTCCCGGTTCTGCAGGTTCACCTGGTTGAGCAGGCCGCACTGGGTCAGCACGGTCAGGTTGCGGTAGACGGTGTCCACGCTGATGTGGGGATGGGTCGCGCGGGCCGCTTCCATCACCTCGCGGGCGGTCAGGGGGCGACCCGCCTCCATGACGATCTTCAGGATCTCCAGCCTCTGCGGGGTCAGCTTCAGCCCCCGTTCTTTCAGCTTCTGCACGGCGCGGTGGAGGTTCAACGGCTTCACCCCGTAGGCCGTGGTTTCACCGTGAGCCCGCGCTCCCCCGGCAGCGGGCATGTTCTAGGAAGGAATATTACTATTATCGACTGTAGTGGTTGGCCGGCCGGGTGTCAAACGCCGGCGGTTGGGGAGGGTCACCGGCGTGTCTTTGGCCCGATCGGGGGACGGCGCCAGCCCTTGACACCCCGGAATCTAGCGCGATATGTTGGATCTCGTAAAATTCCTATTCGTGGCGGTAGGGCCGGCCGGGTCCATCCCGTGGGAAGGGGAGGGGGACGGTGGAAAACGGGAACGCAGCCGGCGAGCGGGGCGAACCCGTCATCGAGGTCGAGGGCGTCTCCTTTTCCTACGGGGAGGAACCGGTGCTGGAGGACGTCTCCCTGGTGGTACACCGGGGCGAGTTCGTCGGGCTGGTCGGGCCCAATGGCTCGGGGAAGAGCACCCTGCTCCGGATCCTTCTCGGTCTCCAGACCCCGCAGGCGGGCACGGTTCGACTGTTCGGCCAGGACGCCCGTCGCTTCCGCCAGTGGTGGCGCGTCGGTTACGTCCCGCAACGGCCGGCCGCCGCGGCCGCCGGCTTCCCGGCCACCGCGGCGGAGGTGGTCCGCGCCGGGCTGCTGGCGCGGGCCAGCGTGAGGCGGCTGTCGCCGCGGGAGGAGCGGGAGCGGGTGGAGCGTGCCCTGGCCCTGGTGGGCATGGAGGACCATGCCGGCCGGCCCATCGGTCGCCTGTCCGGCGGCCAGCAGCAGCGGGTGTTCCTCGCCCGCGCCCTGGTGGGCGAGCCCGATCTCCTCATCCTCGACGAACCCCTGGAAGGGGTGGACGCCCCGACCCAGGAGCGCTTCTACGTCCTGTTGCAGCGGCTCCGGCGGGAGGCCGGGCTGACCATCCTCCTGGTCTCCCACGACGTGGGCGTGATCACGGCCGAGGTGACCACCCTGGTCTGCCTCAACCGGCGCCTGTTCTTCCACGGCCCGCCGGAGCGGTTCGACCCCGGGCGGGTGGCCGAGACGTACGGATTTCCCGTGTCCATGATCACCCATCGGCACTAAGGGCTGTACCTGCCGGCACAGCGGTGGCGGGCCGCCCAGCGGTGGCGAGTCCGTCGGGGTGCCGGGGGCGAGGCCCCAGGGCGGGACCGGACCGGCAAGGGGGTGCCGGACCGCCAGGGGGGTGCGCCAAGCGGGGGCGGCGAAGGGAGGCGCGCGCGTTGCCGGAGGCGCTGGCGTCCATCTTCCAGTTCGACTTCATGGCCAGAGCGTTCGCCGCCGGGACCATCGTGGCCCTGGCGGCGCCGGTGATCGGGCTCTTCCTGGTCTTGCGGCGGATGTCGCTGATCGGCGACGCCCTGGCCCACGTCAGCCTGGCCGGTGTGGCCGCGGGATTCCTGGTCAACGTCTACCCCGTGCTGGTGGCGCTGCTCTTCGCCCTGGGGGCGGGGATGGCCATCGAGTACCTGCAGGAGCGGTTCCGCCGGCAGGGGGAGCTGGCCGTCGCCATCACGTTGGCCGCATCGGTGGCGCTGGCCGGGGTGTTGTTCAGCCTGGGCGGGGCGGCCAACGTGGACTTGTTCTCCTATCTGTTCGGCAGCTTGATGACCGTGACGCCGCCCGATGTGGTCCTGATCGGTCTCCTCGGTGCCGTCGTAATGGCGGCGGTGGCGCTGCTCTACAAGGAGCTCTTCGCCCTGACCCTGGACGAGGACCTGGCCCGCACTTCCGGCTTGCCGGTGCGGGAGCTGAGGTTGGCCTTCACCGGGCTGACGGCCGCTGCCGTGGCCGTGACCATGCGGGTGGTGGGGGTGCTGCTGGTCTCGTCGCTGATGGTCCTGCCCGTGGCGGCCAGCCTGCAGTTGGCCCGCAGCTTCCGCGGTGCGCTGCTCCTGGCCGTGGCGTGCGCCGAGGTGGCGGTCTGGAGCGGGCTGCTGGCCGCCTATTTCTGGGACCTGCCGCCCGGCGGCACCGTGGTGCTGGCGGCGGTGGCCATCCTGGGCGCCGTCCTGCTAGCCAAGCGCTGGTTTCCGGGCGCGGGCCCGGCATGAAGGCCCCTTACGGCGACAGGGTGGACCCACCCGGACCGGCCGCCCGGCGCCCGGGCGGACCACCGGCCGGAGACCGGTGATGGGCGGGAGGAACGAGGTTCCATGGGTCACCGTTCATGGCGATCATTGCGCTTCGTCACCTGGCTGGCACTGCTGGCCGTCGCTGCGGGCATGACGGCGTGCGGCGGGACCGGCGCAGGGGTGCCGGGCGGGCAGGAGGACGCCGGTGGCGGCACGGCCGGCAAGGTGCGGGTTGTGGCCACCTTCTACCCTCTGGCCTTCATGGCCCGGGCGGTGGGGGGCGACCGGGTGGAGGTGACGGAGCTGGTTCCGCCCGGCACCGAACCCCACGATTGGGAGCCCCGGCCGTCGGACGTCCGCACCGTGCAACGGGCGCGGGTCTTCATCTACAACGGGGCGGGCTTCGAACCCTGGGTGGACCGCGTGCTGAAGGCGGCGGGCCACGACGGGCTCATCACCGTCAACGCCAGCGAGGGGATCGAGCTGCTGCCCGTGCCGGCGGGAGGGAGCGGAGGCCATGGCGGCCCTGCCGGCGATGCCGCGGGCCACGGGCGCGCCGGCGCAGGGCATGCCGGCAGCGAGGGCGCTTCGGTGGCCTACGATCCCCATGTCTGGGTGGACCCGCACCTGAGCCAGCAGCAAGTCCGGAATGTGGTGGAGGGCCTCATCCGGGCCGATCCGGAGGGCGAGGCCGTCTACAGGGCCAACGCCCGGCGGCTGATGGAGCGGCTGGCCGACCTGGACCGGCGCTACCGGGAGCTGGCGTCGTGCCCGCGGCGGGAGATCGTCGTCAGTCACGCCTTCTTCACCTATCCGGCCAAGCGCTACGGGCTCCGGCAGGTGACCATCTACGGGAACCTGGCGCCGGGCAGCGAGCCGTCGCCGCGGCAGATGGCGGAACTGGCCCAATTCATCCGGTCCCGGGGTATCCGCCACATCTTCGTGGAGCCTCTCGTCAACGACCGGGCGGCCCAGGTTCTGGCGGCGGAGACCGGCGCCCAGCTGCTGGTCCTCAACCCGCTGGAGGGCCTGACGGCCCAGGACCGAGCCGCCGGCAGGGACTTCCTCGCGCTGATGGAACAGAACCTGCATAACCTGCGCGTCGCCCTGGGCTGCGACGCCCGCTGACGTACGGGCGGGCGCGGGGCGGCGGCCGAGGGGGTACCGGCATGGGCGGCAACGCCTGGTACCTGGTCGTGCTGAGCCTGGCCCATCTCGTCACCGATCTGCACCAGGGCGGTATGCCCGCGCTGCTGCCGCTCCTCAAGCAGAGCTACGGGCTCACCTACGGCCAGGTGGGCATGATCCAGTTCGTCCTCAACATCACGTCATCGGTGATTCAGCCGCTGTTCGGCTACGTCAGCGACCGGGTGCGGCAGTGGTGGCTCCTGCCCGCGGGGCCCGCCCTGGCGGCGGCCGGACTCGCCTTGGCCGGCCACGCCAGCGGCTACCAAGGCATCCTGCAGGCGGCGGCCCTGTGCGGTTTGGGGGTGGCGCTGTTCCACCCCGAGGCCGCCAGGGCGGCGCGGCTGGTGGCCGGGGGGCGCCGGGCGACCGCCATGGCCGTCTTCTCCGTGGGCGGCAACGCGGGCTTCGCCCTGGGACCGGTGCTGGCCCTGGCGCTGGTGGGGTGGTTCGGCCTGAAGGGGCTGACCCTCTTGCTGGTCCCGGCTGCGCTGATCGCCGTTGCCCTGCTCGCCTCCATCCCCGGCCTGGCCCGGCACGAGCACCCGGCCGGAAGGGGCGCGGCCGAGGCCGCCGCGGCGGCCGGGCCCACCAACTGGTGGGCGGAGGCCCTGCTGGTGGGGGTCGTCGGTGCGCGGTCGTGGCTCCAGCTTGGGCTGGTTACCCTCATGCCCTTCTACTACATGGAGCGCACGGGCGGGCACGGGGAGGCCACGGGGCTGCTCCTCTTCGTCTTCCTGGGGGCGGGCGCGCTGGGCACGGTCGTCGGGGGTCCGCTGGCGGACCGGGTCGGCACCCGCACGGTGCTCATCGGCTCCATGGCCGTCCTCATCCCCATCCATTGGGCGCTGGTGCACGGTCCCGCGTGGGCGACCCTGCCCCTGCTGGCCCTGGCCGGCTTCGCTGTCGTGGCGACCTTCAGCATCACCCTGGTGTTGAGCCAGGACTTCATGCCGCGCTACGTCGCCGTGGCCTCGGGGTTGAACACCGGCCTGTCCATCGGCCTGGGCGGCCTGGGCGTGGCGGTGCTGAGCAGCCTGGCAGACCGCTGGGGGCTGCTGCATACGCTGGAGGCCATGGTGGTCCTGCCGGTCCTCGGCCTCGTGCTGAGCCTGCTGGTGCCGGTGCCCGAGCGGGAACGGCAGCAGCGGGCCCGGCAGGCGCGGGCGGCGACGACCTAGGGGCAACGGCCCAGCAGGCACTGACCCAGGAGGCAGCAACCCACACGGGAGGGGGCGGGGAGGGTGGAGAAGGCGGGACATAGGGCGCCGCAACGGGCCGTAACGAGCGGGCACCTGCCCCGCTGCTCCTGGGCGCAGCAGGACCCGCTGCTGGCCCGGTACCATGATGAGGAGTGGGGCCGGCCCATCACCGACGATGACCAGCTGTTCGGCCGCCTGATGCTCGAGCTGTTCCAAGCGGGGTTGAGCTGGCGCACGGTGCTCTACAAGCGGGAGGCCATCAACCGGGCCTTCGCAGGCTTCGACGTGCGCAGGGTGGCCGCTTTCACGGAGGCCGATGTGGAGCGCCTCCTGGCCGATGCCGCCATCATCCGCAACCGCGCCAAGATCGAGGCCACCATCGCCAACGCCCGGGCGTGCCTGGAGATCCGCGCCCGCTACGGCTCCTTCCGGGCCTTTCTCGACGCCCTACCGCCCGACGTGCAGGCGGTCACTGCCGAGTTGCGGAAGTGGTTTCGCTTCGTGGGGCCGACGATGGTGGACAGCTTCCTTCAGGCCGTCGGACGCATCCCGCCGCGCCACGAGCCGGGGTGCTGGCTGGCGGGTGCCGCCCCGCCTCCCGGCGTATCCTGAAGCGGCACCCGGCCTGCCCGCTCGGGGTTCCGGTGGGCCTCCCGCTACGACCGCGACTTCCCGCTCGCCGGCTCGGCCGGCGCCGCCGCCTCCAGCGCCCGGCGGCCGTCCACCAGGCCGCGGCCCTGGGCGTGGGCATCCGCGCCGAGATCACCGGCCGTCTCCATCAGCAGCCGCTTGATGTCGTCCGGGCCGAGGCCGGGGTTCCGTTCCAGCAGCAGGGCCGCGAGGCCGGCGACCACGGGGGTGGCCATGGAAGTGCCGGACAGGGTGATGTAGTCCGCACCTCCGGCGCCGACCTGCCGGTCCAGCAAGGAACCGGGCGCGTTGGTCGCGGTGATGTTCGCGCCGGGGGCCACGACGTCGGGCTTGGGCAGGCCGTCCACCGTGGGCCCGCGGCTGGAGAAGGGAGCGACGGCGTCGTCCTGCTGGTCCTCCGTGTCCCGATCGTCGCTGGCACCCACCGTCAGCAGCGCGGGATGGATACCCGGGGAGGCAATGGTTCCCGCCGCCGGGCCCTCGTTGCCCGCCGCCACGCAGACCGTGATGCCCGCCTCCCAGGCGGCGGCACACGCCCGGGCCAGGGGGTCGTCCCGGTACGAGCCGGCGGCCGGCGCGCCCAGGGACACGTTGAGCACCCGGATGCCCAGCCGCTCCCGGTTTGCCACCACCCATTCCACCCCGGCGATGACGGTGGACATCCGGCCCGAGCCCCGGGCGTCCAGCACCTTCACGCCGGCCAGCCGGGCCCCCGGGGCGATGCCCGTGTACCGGCCACCGGAGCGGGCTCCGCTGCCCGCGATGATGCCCGCCACGTGGGTGCCGTGGCCGTTGTCGTCATAGAAGTCGGTGCGGCCGTTGACGGCGTCGTGGAACGCCTCCAGGCGGGGGGAGGGTTCCAGGAAGTCGGGGTGGGGGTGGATGCCCGTGTCCAGCACCGCCACGGTCACGCCCTGGCCGGTGACCCCCGCTTCCCGCAGCGCGGTGGCGCCCACCGCGGGGGCCGCCACGTCCAGGAGCGCCCGGACTTCCCGGTCGAAGAACAGGCGCTGCACGTGGGGCTGTCCCATCACGCGCCGCACCGTCGTGGCCGGCATCTCGGCCGCCACGCACCCCACCAGGTCGAGCCGCCGCACCCGGCGGCAACCCTGGGACGCGAGCCACCCGCAGAGACGGT
>QGUQ01000096.1 GCA_003242195.1 Bacillota bacterium
GAGCTCGTCGTCCAGCGTGCCGTAGAACTCCCGCACGTACCGGCGGGCCACGCCCCCCAGCCGGGTCAGGTTGAGGAACCCGTTGCGCGTCTGGAGCGGGTCGTAGGTCCAGGTGATCAGGTAGAGCCCCTGTTCCAGGGCCCAGCGCCGCTGCGCCCACTTGAGCCGGCGCCCGATGCCCCGGTCGCGGTAGGCCGGGTCCACCGCCAGGAGGTCCGAGTGGAAGAAGGGCTCCCGGGATTCGGCTCCGGGCACGGGGGGCGTGGCGCCGGGGTCCCCCGCGCGCTGGAGGCCGGGGGGCAGGGGCTGGCGCTGCCGCCAGCCGGGGAAGCCGAAGCAGAACCCGATCAGCCGGTCCCCCTCCCAGGCGCCGATGACGCAGCCTCCGACCTCCAGCGTGGCCCGCATGGTGGCGGCGGGTACCAGCGACGGTCCGCCCCAAACCACCTGTTGTAGACGTTCTGCGGTTTCCAGCTCGCGGTTGTTCGTCAAGAGCCGGATCTCCACCCGCACGTGTCTCCGACCCCCGCCGGTTCGTCCTCTCGGTTCATCCTCCCGGTTCGCTCTTCCGGATCACCGCGACTTTTCGGCCGCCGGTTCCTCGCCACCTACACCGGCGCCCTTCGGGCCACGGTCGCCGGGATGCCCGCCACCGCCGGCAGCGGCCGCGGATGCCTCCCCGCCCACCGCCTGCGGCGTCCGGGCACCCCCCGCGGCGTCCTTCAACCGGCCCGTGCGCAGCAGGCGGGCCCGCCGGCGTTCCCGGGCCTCCTCTTGGAGGCGTTTCTCCTCGGGCGTCTCGGCGATGACCGCGGGCACCGGCGTCGGTCGCCCGTCCTCGTCCAGGGCGACGAAGGTGAAGAAGGCGGTGGCGGTGTGGTGGCGCTCTCCGGTCCGGAGGTTCTCGCTGTAGACGTTGACCCGAACCTCCATGGAGGTGCGCGCGGCGTCCGTTACCTGGGCCTCCAGCAGGATGGCCTGGCCGACCTTGATGGGCCGGAGGAAATCGATGCTGTCCACGGAGGCCGTCACGCACACGCGCCGCGAGTGCCGGGAGGCGGCCATGGCGGCCGCGATGTCCATCAAGTGCATGACCTTTCCGCCCAGGATGTTGCCCAACGGGTTCGCGTCGTTGGGCAGGACGAGCTCCATCATTTCCACCCGGGATTCCCGCGCCGGCCGCGCCGCGGGCGTCGGTGCGCCGGGAGCAGCGGCCGGGTGCCCGGCCTGCCCTGCGGATGCTCCCCATGCCGCGCCGTCCGCCCCGGCCGTGCCCCCGGGCGGGGCACCGGTCCCGGGGGCGCCGCCGGTAGGGGCATTGTCCCGTTCCCGGTTCCCGGTCATATCCGTCACCTCGCCGCAGCCGGCCGGTGGCCGCGGGCTTCCGGCCGGCTTTGCCATCGTGGCCAGGATCTGAGGGCAATGTTACCACGCGCGGCCCCCGCCACAACACACCGCGCGGCGAGGGCGAAGGGGCCCGGAGGCCACCGGGAGGAACCGGCGAAAAGGGCGGCCGGCGGGCGTGCTTCCCGCCGGCCGCCCTGCGACCCCGTGGCCGGCCCGGACCCTCAGCTCCCGCCGGTGCCGCCGCCCGCGCTGGAGCCACCCTGGCGCCGCTTCCGTTCCTCCTCGACCAGGACCCGGCGCAGGACCTTGCCCACCAGGCTCTTGGGCAGTTCGGACCGGAACTCCACGGCCCGCGGCGCCTTGTACTTGGCCAGGCGTTCGCGGCAGTAGGCGATGATCTCCTCCTCCGTCGCCGTCTCGCCGGGCTTGAGCACGACGAAGGCCTTGACCATCTCGCCCCGGTACTCGTCAGGGACGCCCACCACGGCGGCTTCCAGCACCTTGGGGTGCTCGTAGAGCACCTCCTCCACCTCGCGGGGGTAGACGTTGTAGCCGCCGGTGATGATCATCTCCTTCTTGCGGTCGACGATGCGGAAGAAGCCGTCCTCGTCCATGGTGGCGATGTCCCCGGTGTACAGCCACCCGTCCCGAAGGGCCCGCTGGTTCTCCTCCGGCCGGTTCCAGTAGCCCTTCATCACCTGGGGCCCGCGCACGCAGAGCTCGCCCACCTCGCCCGGGCCCAGCACCTTGGTCCCCGTCTCGATGTCCACGATACGGGCGTCGGTGTCGGGCAGGGGCACGCCGATGGTGCCGTTGCGCTTGCCCTCCCCGGTGGGATTGACGTGGGTGACGGGTGAAGCCTCGGTCAGGCCGTAGCCCTCCACCAGGGAGCCGCCCGTCAACCGCTCGAACCGCTGCTGGACCTCGAGGGGCAAGGGCGCCGCACCACTGACGCACGACTCGATGGACGAGAAATCATAGCGCTTCAAGTCGGGGTGGTTCAGGACGGCCACGTACATGGTGGGGACGCCGGGGAACATGGTCGGCTTGTAGCGGTTTACGGCCTTCAACACGTCCTCCACGGTGAAGCGGGGCAGCAGGATCATGGTCCCCTGGATGGCGATGCCCAGGTTCATCACCGTGGTCATGCCGTAGACGTGGAAGAAGGGGATCACGCCCAGGATGCGGTGTCGCGGGCCGTCCTCCATGCGCCCCTGCAGGAGCCACTCGGCGGCCTGCAGGGCGTTGGCCAGGAGGTTGCGGTGGGTCAGCATCGCGCCCTTGGACCGGCCGGTGGTTCCGCCCGTGTACTGGAGCAACGCCACCTCGTCGGGGTCGACCCGGAGCCCCGGCGCCGGTCCCCCGGCCCGGGCCAGCAGGTCCTGGAACCACAGCACGTCGTCCCCTGCCGGCACCTCCGTCCAGGTGCCGTCGCGCTTGGCCTTGAGCGGGTACAGCCACCGCAAGAGGGGCGGCATGTACTCGTGGATGCGGGTGAGGATCACCCGCCTGAGGGGCGTGCGGCCGCGGACCTCGCGCACCGTGCGGTAGGCCATGTCCAGGGCGACGATGGTCTCGCAACCGGAATCGTTGAGTTGGAACTCCAACTCGCGGGCCGTGTAAAGGGGGCTGTGGTTGACCACGATGGCGCCGGCTTTCAGGGCCCCGTAGTAGGCGATGACGAACTGCGGGCAATTGGGCAGCATCACGGCCACGCGGTCGCCCGGCCGCACCCCCAGGTCGGCCAGGGCGCGGGCAAAGCGACCGGCGGCCTCGTCCAGTTGCGCGTAGGTCAGCCGCCGGTTGAAAAAGATGATGGCTTCATGGCCGGGCCTCTGCTGGGCCGCCTGCTCCAGCAGCCCGTGCAGGGGCATGTCGGGGTACTCCAGCCGTGCCCGCACGCCTCGCGGATAGAAACGCAGCCACGGTCGGCCGCCCACGGCGTCTCCGGATTCCCCCGCGGCCGCCGGTGCCGAATCTCCCTGCACCGGTGTCGCTGGCTCGCGTACGTCCGCCACGGCACTCCCCTCCCGTCTCCTCGACCGCCGCCCGGTGCGCCTTCCAGCCTGCCCGCGGGTTGCCCGGCCGTCCCCGGGGCGAGGAGCACCCGCGGCCCGCCGCGGGCCGCTCAGTCGGCGCTCCCGGCCTGCGCGCCGGCCGCGGCTTCCCCGTCGTTCTGGGCCAGCGCCTCGTCCACCAGCTCCACGAAATCGCGCACCTTCACGCCGCGTTCTTCCGCTCCCTCGACGCCCTTGATGCCCGACTCCATCATGGCCAAGCAGAAGGGGCAGCCGGTGACCACGACCTCCGCCCCGGTCCCGACGGCCTCCTCGGCGCGGTTCCGGTTGATCTTGCCGCCCTGCTTGTCCTCGTACCACATGTGGGCGCCGCCGGCGCCGCAGCAGAAGCTGCGTTCGCGCGAGCGCGCCATCTCCACCCGCTGGGTGCCGAGGCCGTCCAGGACGCCGCGGGGAGCGTCGTAGACGTCGTTGTAGCGGCCCAGGTAGCAAGGATCGTGGTAGGTCACCCGCAGGGCCTGGTGCAGCTCCCGGGCCAGGTCCAGCTTGCCTTCCTCCATCAGCTTGAAGACCAGCTCGCTGTGGTGGATCACCTCGTAGTGGCCGCCGAAGCGCTTGTACTCGTGCTTGAGCTGCTGGAGGCAGTGGGGGCAGTGGGTGACGATGCGCCGCACCTTGTAGCTGTTGAGGGTCTCCACGTTGGCCCGGGCCAGCATCTCGTAATGGTACTCGTTGCCGCTGCGCCGCGCCGGGTCGCCGGTGCACTGTTCCTCCGGTCCCAGGACGGCGAACTTGATCCCGGCCCGATCCATGACCCGTGCCAGGGCCCGCGCCACCTTCTGCACCCGCTCGTCGAAGGCGCCGGCGCAGCCGACCCAGTAGAGGTACTCGATCTCCTCCGGATCCTCCACCTCGGCCATGGTGCGCACGGGCAGGTCGCGGTACCAGTCGGTGCGGTCGGCCGTCGCGCCGCGGTAGGGGTGCTGGCGCGTCTCCATGCTCTCCATGGCGCTGGCCAGGGTCTCGGGCATCTCAGCCTGCTCCATGGCCAGGTACCGCCGCATCTCGAGAATGGTGGGCACGTGCTCGATGAACACCGGGCACGCTTCCTCGCAGGCGCGGCAGGTGGTGCAGGCCCAAAGGGTCTCTTCCTTGATCACGCCGCCGGCCAGGATGGGTAGGTGGTTGACGATGGACTCGTAGGTCTCCTGATCGCCCGCCAGCTGGGCCGCCTTGGCCCGCAAGAGCTCGTCCCGGTGGGCGTGCACGTGTTCCCGCAGGTCCAGGATCACCCGCTTGGGCGAGAGGGGCTTGCCCTCGGCGAAGGCGGGACAGGCCGCCTCGCAGCGGCCGCACTCGGTACACGCGTCCAGGTCCAGGAGCTGCTTCCAGGTCAGGTCCAGGGCCGTGCGGGCCCCCAGGGCGGCGGTCTCGTCCTCCAGGTCCATGGGCTTGGGCTCGCCCTTGGCGTCCAGGTTGCTGAAGAAGACGTTCAGCGGGCCGGTAATCAGGTGGAAGGCCTTGGTGTAGGGCAACGCCCCCAGCCAGGCGAACACCACCGCCATGTGGAACCACCAGGTGGCGGCGTGGACCGCCCGCAGCGCGGCCTCGCCGGGGAAGAGGGCGGCCAGCGCCAGCCCCGTCAGGTAGCCGAAGGGCGACCAGAGCCGCCACGGGTCCTGGGTCACCACCAGGCGCACGCCCTCGATGACGAACCCGGTGACCATGATGACGAACAGGCCCAGGAGCAGGAGGAAGTCGGACACCTTCCCCTTCTCCAGCTGGCCGGGACGCATCACGTAGCGCCGCCATAGGAAAACACCCAGGCCGATGGTGGCCAGGGCGCCGAAGACGTCCAGGGTGAGGCTGTGGAAATAGAGGTAGAACCGGCCCCGCATGATGGGGATGCCGAGGTCTTCATGGATGAAGACGACCACGGTCCCCAGGAAGAGCACGATGAAGCCGAAGAAGAGCAAGGCGTGGGCGATCCCTGGCAGCCAGTTCTTGAGGAGGCGCGCCTGACCCAGGGCATGGACCAGCACCCGCCGGAGGCGCTGCCCGGGGCGATCCCAGCGGACCTCGGGCTTGCCGATGAGCCAGGTGCGCACGCGCTGCCAGGTGCCGTAGCCCATGGCGACGGTCATGAGGACCATCAGGGCGTACATGACCCACAGGTAGTCGGTGTTGATGTTCCAGTAGACCTGGCGCGTCGCCTCGGTGACGCTGCCCGCCGCCTCCGGCACGCTCTCTCCCCCCTCGACCGCAGCCGCCCGGTGGCGGCGCCTTCCCCGGACGCCGCCACCGGGCAGGTCGTGTCATCAACCGGCCTTGAGCTTGCGGACTTCCTCGATGAGCGCCGGCAGCACCTTGCGGTAATCCATGGCCACGCCCAGGCGCGCCACCTCGAAGATGGGCGCCTCGGGATCCTTGTTGATGGCCACCACGGTCTTGGCACCGGCGATGCCGGCCAGGTGCTGGCTGGCGCCGGAGATGCCGATGGCGATGTACAAATCGGGCGCGATGATCTTACCCGTCTGGCCCACCTGGCGCTCCGGCGGCGCCCAGCCCTCGTCCACCGCCGCCAGGGAGGCGCCCACGGCGCCGCCCAGCAACCCGGCCAGTTCCTCCAGATCCTTGAAGGCTTCGGGCCCACCCAGGCCGCGGCCGCCCGAGACCACGACGCGCGCCTCCTCCAGGCGGACGCCGCCCTCGGCCTCGGCCAGCACCTCCGCGCGCCGCAGCGGCCGGTCGGTGCCAGCGGCGGGCAACACCTCGACCTCCGCCGGCCCGGCGCCCGCCTTCTCCGCCGCCGCGAAGGAGCCCGGCCGCACCGTGGCCACCTGCGGCTCCTTCTTCAGGACCACGTCGGCGATGGCCTTGCCGCCGAAGACGGGCCGCGACCAGATCACCCGGTCGCCGTCCCGGCGCGCCTCCACCACGTCGGTGACGGCGGCGCCACCCAGCCGCGCCGCCAGGCGCGGGCCGATCTCCCGGCCACGGGCATCGGAGGGCATCAGCACGATCCGCGGCCGGATCCGCTCGCACGCCGCCGCCAGGGTGGCCACGTAGGCCTCGCCGGCGTAACCGTCCAGATCCGCCTCGACGGCGTAGGCGCGGGCGCCGTACTCCCCGGCCGCGGCCGCGGCCTCCCGGGCTCCCGGACCGGTGACGAGGACCGCCACCTCGTCCCCGCCGCCCGCCAGCTGCCGTGCGCCGCCGATGAGCTCCACCGTGCCCTGGTTCAGCCCCTTGCCGTTCCACTGGACCACCAGAATCACGCCAGCATCCTCCTCCCCACGTCCCGGCGCCCGGCGACCGTCACAGCACCTTCAGCTCGCGCAGGCGGCGCACCAGCGCAGCCGCCACCTCCGCCGGGTCGTCCCCCTCGATCATCTCGCACTCGCTCTTGCGCTCGGGGATGCGCAGCGCCAGGACCTCGGTGGCGCCGGCCGCAGCCAGGGCATCGCCATCCAGCCCCAGGTCGGCGGGCGTCCACCGGTCGATGGGCTTGCGGCTGGCCATCATCACGTCGCGCACCTTGGGCAGCCGCAAGACGTTGCCGTCATCGTTGGTGACCGTGGCCACCAGGGGCAGCCCGG
>QGUQ01000491.1 GCA_003242195.1 Bacillota bacterium
GTGGTCCACCTTGCTGCCGATGGGCTCGCGGATGGTACCCCGTCCCGTGGTCACCTTGCCGTCCACGGTCGAGACCATGTTGATGACCACGTAGGGACGGTGCGGGGGACCGTCGGGGAAGGTGACCTCGTCATAGATGGTCAGGGGATCGGGACACGCCCGCCACACCGGGTACAGTTGCTGCAAGCCCCTCCACCTTCCCTTGCGCCTCGGGCTGCCGGGAATCGCGAGGGCAACGGGCGCCCCGGCCCCGGGGCGCGGCACTCCCATGACTAGTTCGCAGTATGTCCCGCCGGTTCCTCGTCATTGGAACCCCGGTGGCGCGGCCCGGCCCGCCGGCGGCGGTGGCGGACCCGCGTGAAAAATCGCGGCCCCGGCAGCGCCTGCGCGCAACCGGGGCCGCGTCCTGCCGGCCTGTGCGAGGGGCGGGACTCGAACCCGCACGGGATAAACCCACACGCCCCTCAAACGTGCCTGTCTGCCAGTTCCAGCACCCTCGCACGCGGTTGAGCGGATTGAAAAGCGGACAGGAGAACCTGTCCGCCGGTGCCGAAGGTGGGATTCGAACCCACACGGGCTTACGCCCACGGCGCCCTGAACACCGCGTGTCTGCCAGTTCCACCACTTCGGCTCGTCATGCGGCCGGCTGCCGGCCGCTCATCCCGGCACCGACCGTGCACCTGTAATATAGCATCCCCTTCCGTGCCGTGCAACCTCCCCGCAAGCCCGCCTCCCGAGCTCCCCGCGGTCACGACTCCGGACGCGGGACGCGGATACCGGCCGCGACGGCGGGCCAAATCCGGGGCAACTCCCGGTACAGGAGGCGGTACAGGCGATAGTCCCGCAGCACGTTGCGGACGAAATGCCGGGTCTCCGGATAGGGGATGGCATCCGCGCCCTGGTCGGGATGCCACCGGCCGCCCTCGATCCACCCGCCCACGGTGCCCTCGCCGCTGTTGTAGGCGGCCAGCGCTGCCACCGCATCGCCCTCAAAGCGCCGCAGCAGGTAGGCGAGGTACCAGCATCCGAGCCGCAGGTTCACGGCCGGGTCGAACAGCTTGTCCGCCGAGTAGTCCCGGAGCCCGAGCTCCCGGGCGATCCAGGCGCCGGTCTCGGGCATCACCTGCATCAGCCCGCGCGCGCCTCGGTCGGACACGGCCCCGGGGCGGAACCCGCTCTCCCGGCGCGCCACGGCGGCGATGAACAACGGGTCCAGGTCGCACGCTGCCGCCTCACGCTCGATGAGCTCCCGCATCGGTAGGGGGTAGACCACGTACAGCAAGGGCAACAGCACCACGGCCGCGGCCGCCAGCAAGAGCCCGGCCCGAAAGGCGGTCCGGGCGAGCGGCCGGGCCACGACGACGACGACGATCCCGCCCCGCCGGGTGTGCCGTACGGTGAACCACGGCACGCGCGCTCGTCACCTCCCCGTTGCCGCCCCGTCTCCGCCGCCGGCCAGCGCGCGCCAGCGCGCCAGGCGCTCTTGCCAGGCCTGCCCGACACGGCGGCGCGTTGCCTCCAGGGGACCGGAGTTGTCAATGACGACATCGGCGCGCGCCGCCTTTTCTTCCAGGGGGATCTGGGCAGCCATGCGCCGCTCCAGTTCCTCCGGCGGCAGGTCGGGATCCCGCCGGCGCAGGCGTGCCAGACGCTCCTCCCGGGGAGCGACCACCACCCAGACTTCGTCCACCAGCCGGTCGGCGCCCACCTCGAAGAGAAGCGGCACGTCCCAGACGATGGCGGGATGCCGCCCTTCCTCGGCCAACCGGCGGATCCGCTCCCGCGTCCGCGCGCGGACGGCGGGATGCACGATGGCCTCGAGCCGGCGGAGCGCCTCCCGATCGCGAAAGACCAGCCGGCCCAACCGGCGCCTGTCCAGCCGCCCGTGCTCGTCCAGCACGTCGGAGCC
>QGUQ01000492.1 GCA_003242195.1 Bacillota bacterium
GGCGGGTCCTTCCCGCCTCCCGAGCCCGGAGCGCGTCCTTCATGTCGTTCTCCAGCCGTTGCTTCAGCGACATGGCAGCACCTCCGCCCCCGCCGCCGCGGCTCCGGCGCTACCGCCCCCGGCGCCGGCGCCGGGCCGCGTCGTGTTTCTTCTTGCGGCGAACGCTGGGCTTGTCGTAATGCTCCCGCCGGCGCACCTCGGAGAGGATGCCGGCCCGCCGGATGGCTTGCCGAAACCGGCGTAGCGCGTCGTCGAGGGTTTCATCTTCGCGACGCTTGATCTCGGCCACCCCGGATCCCTCCTTCCGCCGTCGCGGCCTGCTGTCGTCACCGGGGTGGCCCCCACCGGCCGGGCCGGCGGAGGCGGGGCCGCCGCCGGTGGCGGGGCCCGCCGGTGCCCCCCTCGCGACACGCTCTAGCCGGGCGGCCACTGAAGCTGGCGGCCGCCGAGCACGTGGTAGTGGATGTGGAACACCGTCTGCTGGGCATCGGGGCCGGTGTTGACCACGACCCGGTAGCCCGACCCCGCGATGCCCAGCCGGCGCGCCACCTCGGGGATGACCAGCTGCAGGTGCCCGAGGATCTCCGCGTCCTCCGCGCCGGCGTCGTTGAGAGAGGCGATGTGCCGCTTGGGGATCACGAGGACGTGCTGGGGCGCCTGGGGGTTGATGTCCCGGAAGGCCAGCACCCGGTCGTCCTCGTAGACCTTGTCCGACGGGATCTCACCGCGCACGATGCGGCAAAAAATGCAATCCTCCATTCCCCGACCTCCCCGCCTGCGACGGGTTCCCGCCATCGGGTAGCTACCATTTCGGCGCCGGCAGGAGGCGGTCCTGCCCCCGGCCGGGCGGCCGCACCCGATCCGGAAGCCGTCCTTCAGCCGTCGTCCCGGTGGTAGGATGTCCGGAGCCTGGCTCGCTCAGCATGTCGTTCCAGCGCCAGCTCGATCAGCCGGGTGATCAGGTCCCGGTACGGTATGCCGGACACTTCCCACAGTTTGGGGTACATGCTGAGGGACGTAAAACCGGGGATGGTATTGATCTCGTTGACGAACAGGCGGCCGGTGGACCGCTCGAGGAAGAAGTCGACCCGCGCCATCCCGGCGCAGTCGATGGCCTGGAAGGCCGCGATGGCCAGGCGCTGCAGCTCCCGCACCACACGCTCGGGGACGGGTGCCGGGATCAACAGCTCGGATCCGCCGCTCGAGTACTTCGCTTCGTAGGTGTAGAACTCGGCACGGGGCCGGATCTCCCCGGGAAGGGAGGCGGTGGGCTCCTCGTTACCCAACACGCTGACCTCCAGTTCCCGGGCCTCGATCCCCTTCTCGACGATGATCTTGCGGTCGTAGGAGGCCGCCAGCTCCAAACCTTCCCGGAGCTGCTGGCGGTCGCGGCACTTGCGGACGCCCACGCTGGAGCCCAGGTTGGCCGGCTTGGTAAAGCACGGGTAGCCCAAGGCCCGCTCGATCTCGTCGATGACGCCGGCGGGGTCCTCCCGCCAGCGCCGTGCCGTGAGGACCACGAAGGGAACAACCGGCAGGCCCCTTGCGCGGAACAGCTCCTTCATGACAGCCTTGTCCATGCCCACGGCGGAAGCCAGGACGCCTGCACCCACGTAGGGGATCCCCGCCATCTCCAGCAAGCCCTGAACGGTGCCGTCCTCCCCGAAGGGCCCGTGCAGCACGGGAAAGACGACGTCGATGGGTCCCGTCCCCGCCGGCCCGGCCGCGGTACCGGCCCCGTCCAGCAGCACCGGCTCCTTGCACTGCGGGTCCCCCGCCAGGGCGACGGGCCGGCCGTCGGACTCCCGGACGCCGCGCCGCGGTCCTTCCTCCAGCAGGCGAGCGGGGTCATGGGGCAGGATCCACCGCCCCTCCCTGGTGATGGCGATGGGGACGACCTCGAACCGC
>QGUQ01000493.1 GCA_003242195.1 Bacillota bacterium
GGTCCGCCTCGAGGAGGGCACGTACGGCTATTGCCAGCGCTGCGGGCGCCCCATTCCCCGGGAGCGGCTGGAGGCGCTGCCGGCCACGCCGTACTGCGTGGCCTGCGCGGAGGAACGGGAAGCGGCGCCGCGGGACCGCGGTGGCGCGCGCCCGGTAGAGGAGGAGCGCCTGTCGCCGCCCTTCGCCCGGACATGGCGGGGAAGCCGGGAGGAGGCGGCTTTCGACGGTGAGGACGCCTGGCAGGCGGTGGCCCGCTACGGCACCTCCGACTCACCACCGGACGCCGCCGGGACGCGGGATCCGGGCGCGGACCAAGGAGCGGGTCCGGCCGGGTTGGTGGAGGCCACCGACTCCGTGGCGGACCGGCGGTGGGAGCCCGGGCAGGCGGCGGACGGGGGGACGAGGGGTGCCCCGGGGGAGGAACCGGACTGACCGGGCTGGGGCCATCGCGCCGGAGTCCCGACGCGAATCGCCACCGGTCGACGAGGAAGGGAAGCGAGCGCGCGTGCGGAATTGGAGGGGTGGCGAAACCCCTCCTTATTTTATGGGGGAGGGACGGGAGGATCCGGGTTGCTCGTCGTGTTGACGGCGCTGGCCGTGGTGGCCCTGGACCGCTGGACGAAGGCGTGGGTGCTGTCGCGGTTTCAGCTCCACGAGAGCATGCCGGTCGTGCCCGGCGTGGTCCGGTGGACCTACGTGCAGAACCGCGGCGCCGCCTTCGGCCTGCTCCAGGATCAGATGGTGCTCTTGGTGGCGGTCGCCCTGGTGGTGATCGCCGTCATCGTGTACTGGACGCCCCGGCTGCCGGGCCGCGCGTGGGTCGTCCGGGTCGCCCTAGGGCTGCAACTGGGCGGTGCGTTCGGCAACCTCGTCGACCGCCTGCGGTGGGGCTACGTGGTCGACTTCATCGACCTGGACTTCGGGCCGCTGCACCGCTTCCCGGTATTCAACGTGGCCGACGCGGCCATCGTCACCGGCACGGCCCTCCTCGTGCTGTGGCTGTGGCTCGGGGAGGAGGCGGGGCTGCGGCCGGGGGGAGGGGGAACGAACCGTCTATGACGTCCGAGCCGCCCTCGCCTGCAAGCAGGCGAACGGCGTTCATCGTCCCGGAGAGCGCGGCCGGCGAGCGCCTCGACGTCTTCCTGGCCGGGCGCGACGAGCTGGGGCTGACGCGCTCGGCCATCCAGCGACTCATTCGGGACGATCGCGTACTGGTCAACGGCCGGCCCACGCGCCCCAGCCGGCGTCTCGAACCAGGGGAGCGCATCGAGGTGGAGCTGCCCGAGCCCGAGCCGTCGGGCGTCGTACCCCAGGACCTACCCCTGGACGTGGTGTATGAGGACCCCGACGTGGTGGTGATCAACAAGCCCCGCGGCTGGGTGGTCCACCCGGCGCCGGGCCACGAGGCGGGGACGCTGGTCAACGGGCTGCTGGCCCGTTACCCTGAGATGGACGGCGTGGGCGGGCCGGGCCGGCCGGGCATCGTTCACCGCCTGGATCGAGACACCACCGGCCTCCTGGTCGTTGCCCGCACGCCCCTGGCCTACCGGGAACTGGTGCGCCTGCTCAAGGAGCGGGAGATCCGGCGCGAGTACCTGGCGCTGGTCCGCGGCCGGCCCGAGACCCGGGCGGGAACCATCGACGCTCCCATCGGGCGCCACCCGGTGGATCGGAAGCGCATGGCCGTCGATCCCGACCGGGGCCGGCCCGCGCGGACCCATTTCGAGGTCGTGGAGCTCCTGGGCGAGTACGCCCTCCTGCGCTGCTGGCTGGAGACGGGGCGTACCCACCAGATTCGCGTCCACCTGGCCTACATCGGGCTGCCCGTGGCGGGTGATCCCGTCTACGGCGGGCGCCGGGCCGAGGGGGAACTTGGGCTGCAGGGCCAGGCGCTCCATGCC
>QGUQ01000097.1 GCA_003242195.1 Bacillota bacterium
TCTCTGATGTAACATGGAACGTGTAGTGCACAGCGCCTACCTCCTTGATGCTTGGCACCGTTCTCGTGACAGCAACACAGGTTCGCGAGTGCCCCGGCACGGGGAGACGGCGACAGGCCCGTGAACTGCCCGGAGCTGCGGTAGTATGCGCCTGCGCGAACGGGAGCATGCCTTGCCGCCGCCCGCGCGGCCCCGCGCGAAGTCCTGGCAGGACGGAACCGGTAGCGGCAATGGAAGGAGGCGTCGACGTTGGTCGGGTCGTCCGACACTCGCTTCACGGCCGAGCTGGATGCATGGATCACCGCAAAACAGGAGGAGATCGTCTCCGCCGTCCAGGAACTCTGCAGGATCCGCAGCGTGCAGGAGGCACCGGCGCCCGGGCAGCCTTTCGGGGCGGGTGTGGCCGCGGCCCTGGACTGGGTGCGACGGCGGGCCGAAGCCTTCGGTTTCCGTACGCGGGATATCGACGGTTACGCCGTGGACGCGGAGATCGGGGAAGGGGACGAATGGGTGGCGGTGCTGGCCCACGTGGACGTGGTGCCCGAGGGAACCGGCTGGACCTATCCGCCCTTCGGCGCCGAGATCCACGAGGGGAAGATCTATGCCCGCGGAGCGATGGACGACAAGGGTCCGACCGTCGCGGCTCTCTACGCCATGAAGGCGGTGGCCGATCTGGCCCTGGCTCGGGGCGAGAAGTCCGACCGCCGGGTCCGCCTGATCGTCGGCGGCAACGAAGAAACCGGCTTTCAATGCGTGCGCCACTACTTCGCCCACAATTCGCAGCCGGCTCTGGGGTTCAGCCCCGATGCCATGTTCCCCCTGGTCAATGCGGAAAAGGGCATCTGGACCTTCCGGCTCTCCTGCGAGATACCCGGCGAAGGGACGGCCGGCCCCGAGGCGCCCGTGGGTCTACTCCGCCTGGAGGGCGGCGACCGGGTCAACGTGGTGCCCGACCGGGCGCTGGCCGAGCTGGATCTGGCCGGCTGTCCGGCGGACGAGCGTGCGGCACTGGCCCGCCGCCTGACCGACGGCGGGGGTCCTGGGCGCGCGCGGCTGGTCGCCCGGGTTGACGGCGAGCGCTTGGTGGTCGAGGCCCGGGGCGCCGCGGCCCATGCCATGCACCCCGAGAAGGGGATCAACGCAGTGACGGGCCTGCTGGCGGCCCTGTGCGACGCCCTGGGCGGGCGGCTGCCCGCCTACCGGGCGCTGCGCTTCCTGGCCGAGGCGGGCGCGCGAACGGACGGCTCGGGTTTCGGCATCGCCATGGCAGACGAGGTGTCCGGCCCCCTGACCCTCAACCTCGGCGTCCTGCGTCTGGAGGGGCGGACCCTCATCGCCGATTGCAACGTTCGCTACCCCGTCACGGCTTCCGCCCAGACACTGGCGAACGCCGTCGTGGCGGCGCTGGCCGACACCGGCTGGCGCTTCGAGAGCCGGGAGGACATGCCGCCCCATCACGTTCCGGCCGACAGCGAGGTGGTGCAAAAACTCCTCGCCGTGTACCGGGAGGAAACGGGCGACGGGGACGCCCGGCCCCTGGCCATCGGCGGCGGCACCTACGCGCGGGTGTTGAAGAACGGCGTGGCCTTCGGACCTCTCTTTCCGGGACAACGGGAGGTGGCCCACGAGCCCAACGAGTTCTGGGCCATCGACGACCTCCTGCGCTGCACGCGCATCTACGCGCGGGCGATCTACCGGCTCATGTGGAAGTAACCCGTGCCCCGGTCTTCGGGGCCCCGGGAGCGGCGCGCCCTTCCCGCTCGTCGTGACGCGTCGAGCATCCCATCCACTGCCTCACGGCGCGCGATTCGTCATTCCATAGCTGCGTAGCTTGAAACGGACATCCAAGGTGATGGGGAGGTCGGCGAGGAGTTCGGGCCACCGGTCCTCTACCCCATGCCAGGCTTGCGGGTTGGTCCGGTGCAGCGTATTACCGAACCCAACCGGGTCCACACCGAGGTCCCGTATCACCTTAAGCGCCAGTTGTGCCTCGCGGCGGATCTCGGCGGCTGCGGCGCGGGCCACCCGGGCGGCACTCTCCGGGTTGGGACCTTCCCGGCAGCGCCACTCGAACACATCGGCTTCGGCGGCGATGCGCACCCGGGCCTGCGGGCCGTGCCCATCGTCGCTGGTTTGCACCCGCGATCTGGTCTTATAGACCTGGAGAGCGACCGTTGCTTCACGGGATGCGCTCCCATCCGGGCAGGGGGCCTGCAGGGTGAAGGGGGGCATCTCGCCCCGCAGGAACAACAGACCCCGATCCGCGGGTGGCTCCACGAACCCCACAAGGCGGTCGCCTCGGAAGAGCGCGATGCCACTCGGCTCGGGAATGACGGTGCCCCTGGGCTGGGTGACGGGCTTCACCACGGGCAGGTGAGGGTCGAGACCGGGAGTCCCGAGCCAGCGCAGGAAGGTGTTGACGTCCACCGGGATGACCGTTCCCGGCCGCAGGCGGCGGCTGATGTTGTCAAAGGACCGGGCGAGGGAGCGCTCGAGGGCGGGATGAAACCGGTCCAGCACTTTTGAGGCTTCGCCGCGGGTGACATAAAGGTGGCTCCGCCGTTCGATCTGGTAGCGTCGGGAGGCGAAGTCCAGGACGCGACGCAGGCCTGATCGGGCGGTCTCCTCTCCGACCAGGATGTGATCCGCGTGGGACCAGCGTACTTCGCGCGGGATCACCGTTTCCAGCGCCTCGGCGGCGATGACGGGCGAGGGCCCGGTCGCCGTCCTAATGGATCCGCCGGCTCGTGACGGGCTCCCGCCTCCGCCACTCAGAGGCGGGGGCGTGACCTCTTCCGGTGCCGGCACGACCACCGACCACCGGTACTGGCCCTCCGGCGTGCGGTCCAGGGCCACCACGGTGAGCATGGCAACGTCGTTCACCTCGCTCTGGCTCCAGCAACCAGCCAGGACGCAACCCGCCAGCAGCACGGCCAGTCCGCTCGTTACCCTTGCCCGCCACACCGCTTCACGCCTCCTCCCCGGGGCCCTGCTGGTGGGGGCGGACCAAACCCAGGGCCAGGGAAATGAGCAACCCCGCCGTCCCGACGACGGGCCAGACGTTGAGGAGGTGGTATTGCAGCCGGCCTGTGTCGGGGAACAGGATCAGGGCTACGGCGATGGCCAGTCCGGCCGTCGCGGCCCTGAAAGGGGTGTGCCAGCGGTCGGACAAGCCGAGTCCCTGTCTCAGGGCGAGGCCCGATGCATACGTAAACAGGGCGAGCTTGATGAAGATGCCGAGCAGCCAGGTAGAAAAAATCAGGGATTCCACCCTGGCCAGTACCGGTGCCAGCCGGACCAGCCGCATGGTGGCCAGGGTCGGGACCACCTCGCGGGCCGTCTCGTTGGGGCCCAGCACCGCCAGGTCGAGCGCGGTGGCGCCGGTGAGCACCAGGATGCACGTGGCCGCCGCCAGCGGTAGTGCCCGGTTCATCCGGTTCGGATCACGGATGCCGTCGGCATAGAAGGTGAGCACGACGGCTTCGGACGTGGCGGCCGCCACCAAGGGTATGGCCGCCACCACCCGACTCCACCCGAACTCCAGGATGGGGAACAGCTGGCCCACATCGACGTTGCGGGGGATCACCAGGATCAGGTTTCCCAACCCGGCCAGCAGCATGACGGGGGCCAGGAGGATGGCCGTGCGGGCGATCACCTCGCGACCGTAGGCTGCGGGAGCCAGGGCGGCCAGCATCAGGCCGCCGTGGAAGACGACGGCCGGGGTTTCCGGGTAGATGGAGACCATCACGCCCACCGTCTCCCCCAGGACGATCCCGGCGTGATACACAGCAAACGCGGCGAGCAACAGCCCGGTGGGAATGCGCAGCACCGGGCTCCGGGCGGCTCGATCGAGGGGAGTCAGGCCGGGCAGGTAGTAGATCCGGAGCCAGCCAAGAACGACCAGTGCTATCAACGGTATACCGGCAGGAATCACCAACCACGCGTCGCGCCCGGCTACGCCGGTCATGAGGTTGGGAAAGAAGAAAATCAACGATGATACGATCATGATCACCGTCAGCACGCCGACGGAGTGCGCGTCGACCTGGTCCCGCCGCTGCATCAGGGACGCCTCCCGGAGGCGGGGGCCCTTGCCCCGCCTTTCTGGTCGGTGCCAATCAGGGGGGGCTGGCCCTTCTGAATCAGCCAGGGTGCGCGGATGAGCACGTCTTCCTGCCCCCGCGGGCGCATCGGGGCTATGGGGGCCAGGTAGGGAACGCCCAGGGAGCGGAGGGAGGCCATGTGGGCCACCAGCACCAGGGAGGCCATGGCCAGGCCGAACAGGCCCAGGGTGGCGGCGGCAATCAATAGCACGTAATTCATGATCCGGAACGGGATGGCGGTTGTGAACGCGGGCACTACGAAGGCGCCCACCGCGCTCGCACCGATGATGATGAGTGTGGGGGCGGTGACCAGGCCGGCGCGCACCGCGGTGTCCCCGATGACCAGGCCGCCGACGATGGTCAGTGCCCCGCCGATCTGACGCGGCAAGCGCGTGCTGGCCTCGCGGATCAGGTCGAAGAACAGGGCGAGGCCCAGCGCTTCCACCACGGTAGGCAGCGGAAGCCCCTCCCTCGACGCGGCCAGGCTGAACAGGAACTCGCGCGGGATGAGCTCCTGGTTGTAGGTGGAGATCGCCACGTAGAAGGGCAGGCCCAGGGTCATGAGCAGGACGGCTCCCAGCCGCAAGAGCCGCAGGGTCGTGGCAAAGGGCCAGCGCAGGTAGTAGTCGTCCGGGGACTGGAGCAGGTCCCAGAACTGCAGGGGCACGATGACGGCGAAGGGAGTGCCGTCGACCAGCACCACCACCCGCCCCTCGCTGAGGGCCGCGGCGCAGACGTCGGGTCGCTCCGTCGTGCGCACCTGGGGGAAGAAGGACAGGGACCGGTCCTCCAGGAGGGCCTCGACCTGCTGTTCCGAGAAGACCATGTCCCATGGTGCCGCCGCCAGCCGCCGGCGTACCTCGGCCACGGTACCGGGATCGGCCCGGCCCGTGATGTGCAGCACGGCCACCCGGGTGCGGCTGATCCGGCCGGCGGTGAGCTCGTCGACGCGGAGCAGCGAGCTTCGCACCCGGCGCCGGATCGCGGCCGTGTTCACCCGCAAGACCTCGATGAAGGACTCCCGCGGCCCGCCGACCGTCCCTTCCGTGGCGGGGTCATTGATGCTCCGGTGCTCGAATTCCCGGACCTCCACGACCCAGGCCCGAGCCAGGCCATCTACGTGGAGCAGCGCGTAGCCATCCAGCACGGATTCGACGACCCGGCCCATGTCATGGACCGGCCGGACCGTCCCTTCAGGCAGACCCGGGCCGTCCAGCCATCGGGCAAGGGTGGCCGGGGAGGTCGTGGGAGCCCGCTCCAGCAAAGGCCTTAGAACGAAGTCGTTGAGCAGGGCGTCCCCGGCCATTCCGTCCAGGGCGACCACGAGGACTTCCACGCGCCGGCCCAGCCGCAACTGGCGGAACTTCACGTCCGCCGACTTGCCGAAGGCATCCTCGAGGAGGCGTACCATGTCCGGAGTCCGGGCCGGCACGGAGTGGTGCAGAGCCAGTTCTGCCAGCCAGCTTTCGATCTCCCCGCCCGTCGCTTCCAGGTGCTCGCGAAGGGCGGTGACCGGCGGCTCTTTCAATGGTCGTTTCTGAAAAGGCAGAGGCTGGCTAAGAAAGTTGGCAGGCATCACGGCTTTCCCCCGGCTCGCAGGAGGTCGCCGGGCCGGCCGGCCTTCCACCGGCCGCATCCCCGGCGCCCCCGGCTTGGAGTCCGCCCCGTGGATGCGACACCCATGGGAGCCGGCAAGTTGGCTGGTTCTTCGGGTAACGTGATCCGCCGGGGAAGGCGATATGCATGGCAGCTGCCGCTACCACGCGGTGCGGTTGGGGCCGCGATCCCGCCGCGCCAAGAGGATCGCCTGCCGGACCGGCGAAATAGGGGGCAAACGGCGTGGGGGGCAACATGACACGGGAGACCGTCACGGGAGCACGACACGGGAAGCGGGAAGGGCCGCGCAACCTGCGCGACCGGGTGATCCACCTGGCTCGGCGGCTCCGGTCGGCGGGCGTGCGCGTCACCCCGGGCGACGTGGTGGCGAGCCTCCAGGCGCTGGCGACGGTGGACCTGGGGGACCCCGGCGACGTGCGGCACGCGCTGCGGCTCACCCTGGCCCACCGGGTGGAAGACCTCCCCGCCGTCGACCGGCTGGTGGAGGAACTGCTCTGGGGTACGCGGCCGCGGGGAGGGGGCGACGGTGCCCCGGAAGCCGTCGGCTGGTACGACCCCGAGGCCCAGGCGCCTGCGGAGGATGCCGATTCGCCGGACCAACATCCCGCCGGCGGGCCGGATTCCGGCGGGGGGAGCGGCGAGCCCGGTGCCGAGGGCGACTCTGACGACGGGGACGCGCCGGGAGATTCACAGCAGGAGAGCCGGGAGCCGCCGCCCGATGACGAGGCGGAATGGGTGGAGGCCATCCTGGTGGCCGCCGTGGGTGCGCCGGCCGGTTCTTCGGCAGAAGACCCGCCCGGCGAGCCGGGGGACGCGGGTGCGGCGCGCCACGACGAGTCCGCCCCTGGTGGCGGCCTCCCCGGGGGATACAGCCGCCTGGCGGTGTTGACCCGGCGGGACCTGCGGGACGTCCCGCCCGAGGACCAGCGCCGGTTGGAGGAGATCGCCGCCCGTATCGGGGCCATCCTGGCCACCCGCGTGTCGCGGCGTTACCGCCGCCATCGCACCGGCCGCATCGACGGGCGGCGGGCGTTGCGGGAGGCCGGCCGCCGCGCCGGCGACCTGGTTCGCTGGCCGCGGCTGCGCCGGCGGGGGCGGACCCCCCCCCTGGTCTGCGCCCTGGACGTCTCGGGCCCCATGGGCGTCTAAAGCCACGGGTTCCTGGGGTTCTTTTCGCCCCCCCCCCCCCCGGGGGCGCGTGTG
>QGUQ01000098.1 GCA_003242195.1 Bacillota bacterium
GGGGGGGGAAGGCCGGTGGGCCAGCCACCGCCAGCCACCGTCAGGGGCGAGGGGAAGGGGGTGGTCCCGCCCCCGGGCGCGCACCCGCACGGGCAGGGGAAGGACCAAGAGGCCCAGCACCGCGCCGGCCGCGAGGAACAGCCATCCCGCCGTACGGGCCAGCGTCACCAGGGCGTCCGTCCCCACGGGCACAACGGGCACCTCCGCCGCTAGTCTGTGCTGGTAGGGGCCGCCTCACTCGGCGCTGGCAAGGGCGCGGATCGGGGAAAGCGGGTCCGCGGAGGGGATCAATCGCCGGCCAGGGTGCCGTTGCGGGACGCGGCGGGGGCGGCGGCCGGATCCCGGAACCGTTCGGGCGGCGGTAGTTCGCTGAGGTCGCGGAGGCCGAATTGCTGGAGGAACAGGGGCGTGGTGCCGTAGAGGATGGGCCGGCCGGGCGCCTCCTTCCGCCCGACCTCACGGATGAGGCCCCGCTCCAGGAGCGTGCGCACGGCGGCTTCTGACTGGACGCCGCGCACGGCGTCGATCTCAGCCCGGGTCACGGGCTGGCGGTAGGCGATGATGGCCAAGGTCTCCAGGGCGGCCTGGGACAGCCCCTGGCGCCGCGGTTGGACCAGTTGCTCCACGGCCCGGGCGTACTCGGCCTTGGTCACCAGCTGCCAGCCGCCGCCAGCCTCCACGGGCTCGAGGCCGCGACGCTCGGAGCGGCATTCCTCCACCAGGCGGCGGAGGGCTTCCCGCACCACCGCCTCGGAGACTCCCAGCACCCGGCAGAGCTTGCCCACGGGTATGGGCTCGGGCGTCACGAACAGCAGGGCTTCCAGGGCTCCTTGTACGCGGTCCAGGTTCATGACCCGGCCGAACCTCCCGCGGTGCCGTCGCCCTCCCCGGGGTAGAGGACGATCTCGCCGAAGGTCCGCTCCTGGCGCACGCGCACCTTGCCCTGCCGGATGAGCTCCAGGAGAGCCAGGAAGGTGACGACGATCTCCATGCGCGTGGCCTGGCCGGAGAAGCAGGCCCGGAAGGTCACCGGCCCGTCGGTGGCGGCGAGGAGCTGCAGGATGGCCTCCATGCGCTCCGCCACCGTGACCTGCTCCGGCCGCACCACCACGGGCTGCTCCCGCGCCGACTCCAGGACCGCGGCGAAAGCGCGGACCAGGTCGTCCAGGGTCACGTTCTCCAGGCCCCGCAGCTCGCCGGCCAGGGGCTCGACGGCCTCCCGCAAGCGGGGGTAGCGGCCGCCGTGGGCCTCTGCCAGTTCCGCCAGGTAACGCGCCGCCTCCTTGTACTGGCGGTACTCCAGCAGGCGCTGGACCAGCTCTTCCCGCGGGTCCGCCTCCTCTTCCTCGCCCTCCCCGGGCTGGGGATCGGGCGGCAGGAGCATGCGGGCCTTGATGTCGATGAGCTGGGCCGCCAGGACGACGAACTCGCTGGTGACGTCCAGGTCGAGGCGGCGCATCTCTTCCAGGTGGGCGAGGTACTGCTCGGTGATCTCGGCGATGGGAATGTCGTGGATGTCGATCTCCTGCTTCTCGATCAATTGCAAGAGCAGGTCGAGAGGCCCTTCGAAGCTATCCAGGCGTACCGTGTAGCCCATGCCTGACGACGTTCCTCCATCCCCCGGGGCGCCGCGGGTACCCGCGCCCGCCTCAGCGCCAAGGGGCCGTCATGGCTTCGGCCGCGAACTGGAGCCCGTCGAAGAGCAGCCCGGCCGCCGGGACCAGCACGACGTGGATCACGTTGGTCACCAGCAGCAGGAGGACCAGCAGCCAGCCGTAGGACTCGGCGGCATCCAGCCACTCGCCGCGCCGCCCCAACACCGCCCGCAGGACCCGCGAGCCGTCCAGCGGCGGGACCGGGATCAGGTTGAAGACGGCAAGGAAGACATTGATGTAGGCGGTGTACAGCAGCGCCCTGCCCACCAGCCCCGGCGGCCACCACAGCTGGAGCACGACCAGGGCGGCCAGGGCCAGCAGGACGTTGGTCAGGGGTCCCGCGGCGGCCACGTAGGCCATGCCCGCGATGGGGTTGCGGAAATAGTAGGGGTTGACGGGAACCGGCCGCGCCCAGCCGAAGCCAAAGGCCAGCAGCAAAAGGGTGCCGACGGGGTCCAGGTGGGCCAGGGGATCCAACGACAGCCGCCCGGAGGCGCGCGGGGTCGGGTCCCCCAGCCGGTCGGCCACCCGGGCATGGGCGTATTCGTGCAGTACCAGCGCCATCAGCAACCCGGGCGCCGCCACCAGCAATCCGAGAAGATCGAAGTCCCTGAGCAATCCGGGCGCGCTCCTCCCCAGCGGCCGCCTGTCGTCGCTGCCACGAGTCTAACGAAGGGCGGCACCGGGGGTCAAGCGCGCTGGCCGCGGGGCTCCCGCTCGCCGGGTGGCGCCGGGAAGGCCCGGTCCCGGGGTACGCGGAGGGTCATGGGTTGCCGCAGCAACATGCGCCCCAGGACGCGACCGTCCCAGGGAACCAGCGGCCACAGGTAGGGCACGCCGAAGGAACGGGTGCTGAGCAAGAGGACAAAGGTGGCCAGGAATCCGGCCAGCAGGCCGGGGATGCCGGCGCTGCCGGCCAGTACCAGAAGGACGACGCGCACGAGCCTGAAGGCCTGAGCCAGCTCCGGGCTGGGTGTGGCGAAGGTGCCCAGCGCCGCGAGGGCGATGTACAGCAGCGCCTCGCTGGTAAAGAGCCCGACTTCCACCGACAGCTGACCGATGAGCACGGCGCCGATGATACCCAGGGAGGTGGACAGCGCCTCGGGCGTGTGGATCAGAGCCAGGCGGATGAGCTCGATCCCCAACTCCCCCAGGATGAACTGCCACTGCAGGGCGATCCCGGCCGGCTTGCGCGGCCCGAGGATCTCGCGGACCGAGTCCGGAAGGCCCCATAGGTGCTCCTTGCTGAGGACCAGGGCCACCCACAGCGGCGGTCCCAGCCAGGACAGCATCACCCCGGCATACCGTACCAGGCGGGCCCACGTACCGACCGTCACGTTCTCGTGGAACTCCTCGGCGTGCTGCAGGTGGTGGAACAGGGTGGTCGGCAGGATGATGGCCGACGGGCTGGTATCCACCAGCACCAGGATGTGCCCTTCGATCAGGTGGACGGCGGCCACGTCGGGGCGCTCCGTGAATCGCACGAGGGGAAAGGGATTCCACCAGCGTACGGGCCCCGTCAGGTGCTCGACGATGGCGGCCTCGGCCATGGGGATGGCGTCGGTGTCGATGGCCTGCAGGCGGGAGCGGATCAGCTCGACCAGAGAGGGGTCCGCCACGTCCTTCACGTACACCAGGGCCACATCCGTCCGGGAGCGGCGCCCGACGGTCAGCATCTCGGCGCGAAGTCGCCGATCGCGCAAGCGGCGCCGGATCAGGGCCGTATTGAAGATCACGGTCTCGGTGAAGCCGTCATGGGGCCCGCGCAGCACCTTCTCCAGCGCCGGTTCTTCGATGGATCGGGTCGGGTACCCGCGCACGTCGATGAGGTAGGCGCGGTCCAGGCCGTCCACCAACAGGGCCACGGGGCCGGCCAACACCTGGTCCACCAACTCGTCCAGGGACTGGACCGGGTCCGTCTCCAGGTACCCGATGCCCTCGACGAAGAGCTGCGTGTAGAAGAGGTCGTCTTCGCCCTCCGCCTCGGGCTCGAACTTGGCGAGGCTCTGCATCAGCCGCAGCAGCACGTCGGTCTGGACCAGGCCGTCGATGCCCACCAGCACGGCGTCGCGCCCCGCCAGCCGCGACGGCTTGATGAGGATGTCGGAGCTCTCCCCCGCTCCCAGCGCCCGGCGCAGGTAGTCCAGATTGGCCTCCAGCTCGGGCCGGACCGGGTGTTGCCGGCGCTGGTCTTCCTTGTCGCCGACTGCGGTCACGTTCGTATTCCCTCGCTTACCCGGCCGCCCCGCCCCGCTGCCGGTGCCCTCCCGGCTCGTGGGTGTCAGCCCGCGAGCCCGCGGCCTGCGGCGCCGGGCGGCGAACTCAACCCTTGGGGTTGAACAGCAATGCCGTCACCAGCCCGCCGAGCACCGCCACGGTCAGGCCCAGGGCGGTCGCCGAAAGCCCTCCGGCCAGGATCCCGGCCAGGCCCTTTGCAGCCCCTTGCATCGCACCCTCGACCAGGGCAAAGCCGAAGCCCGGCAGGGGAAGGGTCGCGCCCGCCCCGGCCAGCTCCACGAGCGGGCGGTAGACCCCGAAGCCCGCGGCCACGGCGCCGAGCACCACGAAGAGCACCATCACGTGGCCCTGGGTGAAGCGCGGCGGCGTCAGGTCCAGCACCAGCTGGGCGAGAGCACACAGGAGGCCCCCGATCAGGAACGCCCAGAGATACGTCACCATGGACTCCTCCCGTAGCGCAGCGGCGGCCCGGGACCACCCCGCCCGCCCGTCACCCGGCCCCTTCCAGCACCACCGCGTGGGCCACCGTGGGCAGGCTCTCGCCCTGCTTGTAGGTGGTGGTGCTGTGCAGGCAGCCGGTGCAGACCAGCAGGATGCGCCGCAGGTCGCCCGTCTCCAGGCGGCGCAGCAGGTATCCAGCCGTCACCATGGCCGAGCACGCCGCGCCACTGCCTCCTGCGTACACGCCCTGGGAGGCATCGTAGAGGAGGATGCCGCAGTCGGCCAGCACGCCCTCGGCGTCGTATCCCTGCTCCCGCAGCAGCTGGGCCAGGATCCGCTGGCCGTAGCGGGCCAGGTCGCCGGTGACGATAAGGTCGTAGTCGCCCGGCTGCCGCCGGGTGTCTTGCAGGTGCTGGCGGATGGTGTCAGCCGCCGCCGGGGCCATGGCGGCACCCATGTTCATGGGGTCCGTCAGGCCCATGTCGATGACCCGGCCGAAGGTGGCATGGGTGATGCGGATGGGCCCGCCCCTCGCCGTCTTCCCGCTCCCGTCCCGGGCGCTCCCCCCGCGGCGGGCGTCCCCTCCGCCGGGGCCGGTCACCGCGTCATCATCCCGTGCCGCGACGATGACCGCCGCCGCACCCGTGGCGGTCCACTGGGCGCACGCCGGCTTCTGGTTGCCCAGCTCGGTGGGAAACCGGTACTGGCGCTCGGCCGTGTCGTGATGGCTGGATGTGGTGCAGAGCACCCGGCGGGCGAAGCCGGCCTCGGTGGCCATGGCGGCCAGGGCCAGTTCCTCCCCCCAGGTGGCGCACGCCGCGAACAGGCCGACGAAGGGAATGTCCAGCTCCACGGCGGCGAAGTTGGCGCAGGTGAGCTGGTTCATCAGGTCACCGCCCAGGTGCAGGTCGACGTCCGCCGGATTCAACCCGGCCTTCTCCAGGGCCAGGTTGGCCGCTTCCAGGCACATTTGCCGCTCGGCGCGCTCCCACGACTTTTGCCCCAGCAGCCGGTCCTTGTACGTGCGGTCCCAGTAGCCGCCCAGGGGCCCCCGGCCTTCGTCGGGGCCGGCGACGGCGGCCGCCGCCAGGACCCGGGGCCCGGAGGGGAAGTGCAGCGTCTGCTGGCCCACGCGCCTCTGCGCGGCCGGGCTGCCGGCAGCTCGCCCGTCCGCCCTGGGCCGGTCTCGCTCCAGCACCGTGGTCACTGCCTTGAAGGATTGCGCCGTCCCTTGGGTCACGCGCCGTCCCCCTCTCTGGCATCCCCCGCCCCTGGTGTGCTGCCCGCCCGCTCCCCCGGCCGCCCCTGGGCGCTCCCGTGTCCCCCATGGGTTCCTCTCAATGGCGCGGGTGCAGCGGTACGGGATCCCCCTTGGCGAGCTCGTGCCCCCGGGTCCTGCCTGCTCCTGCGCCGGATAGCGGCATGCCCGGATCAGGCCCATCGAGCGGCAGCCCGGCGTCTTGGTCTGTGGCCGGTCACGGCATGCCCAGGGCGGCCCGGGCTCCCGCCAGCATTTGGATCACGCCGGCAACGACCATGGCCGCCGCCAGGCCGTAGACCACCACCGGGCCCGCGATCTGGAAGATGCCCGCCCCCACGCCCAGGACCCACCCCTCGCGCTTGAATTCCATGGCCGCCGAACCGATGGAGTTGGCGAAGCCCGTGATGGGGAGGAAGGCACCCATGCCGCCGATGGTACCGATCTTGTCGTAGATCCCCAGCCCCGTCAGCAAGAGGCCGATGAGGATGAAGACGGCGGACGTCCACCGGGTTGCGTCCAGCCTGGGCAGTCCCGTAGCCAGGAGCAGGTCCATCACCGCCTGGCCGGCTGTCGTGATCATCCCGCCCACCAGGAAAGCCATGAGGGTGTTGCGGGCGATGGGCTTGGGCGGCAGGACGCGCTGGACCGCTTGCTGGTAGGCCTGCGTCTGGTCCTTGCTGGCTCGTGCCATGATGTTTCCCCGTCTTGTTTCCCTATGGGCGTGTTCCGGGCGCCGGGCGCGTCTCAGACGCCGCGGCGCTGGTTGTCGACCTTGAAGGCGATCTTGACGTTCGCCTTCCACTCGACGATGCGCCCGTTGTCCACGTTGGCCGTCAGGTTGTACACCTCAACGCCGGAGACGTTGTCCAGGGTCTTGCACGCCTCCGCAACGGCGTTGCTGACGGCGTCCGTCCAGTCCTTGGTGGACTCCCCCACCAGTTCGATGACCTTGACCACTTCGGCCACGGTCCACCCCTCCTTCGTTCCCCGCGGTGTGCCGTAGGCCCGCGTCGCACCGCCGGCCCGTCGCTCCGCACTTCCCGGGCCCGCCGCGGCCCGTGGCCGCCCGGCGGGCCCGGGAGCGTCCCGCTGCTATCGTGCCCGCCGCCCGCGGCCCCTATGCCGGGACGGCGCGGGCGTGTCACGGCGCGGAGGGGCGGGCGGGTTCCTCGCCCGCGGCGACGCCTTCCCCTCCGCCTAGAACCCGCCGCAGCTCCTCCAGCGCCGCCCGCTCCAGCCGGGACACCTGCGGCTGCGAGAGGCCGACGGCCGCTGCCACTTCCGCCTGGGTCCGGTCCTGGAAGAACCGCAAGGCGACGATGGC
>QGUQ01000494.1 GCA_003242195.1 Bacillota bacterium
CTAGGACGGTCTGGGGGGCTGGGAATTTTTTAAAAGAACACGCCCCCCCGCGGTGCCCGCCGCCGGCGGTCACCCCCGGCGGGGCGCGCCGCCCTCCCACAACCGCCAGTACCGGACCCTGGCGCTGGTCGCCCTCGTGCTGTTCGTGATCCTCGCCGCCGTGCCCACGCTGGGTGTGATGACCGCCGTCTGGTTCCTCATCGGTGCGGTGCTCTCGGCGGCGGCGGGTTACATCGGGATGAACATCGCCGTGCGCGCCAACATGCGCACCGCCATGGCGGCCCGGAAGGGCCTGGCGGCGGCCTTCCGCGTGGCGCTCCAGGGCGGCGCCGTCACCGGCCTCATGGTGGTGGGCCTGGGCCTGCTGGGCGTGACGGCGCTGGTGTGGCTGACCGGCGCCCAGAACAACTCGGCGCTGGTGGGCTTCGGCTTCGGCGCCAGCCTGATCTCGGTGTTCGCCCGCCTCGGCGGCGGCATCTACACCAAGGCGGCGGACGTGGGCGCCGACCTGGTGGGTAAGGTGGAGGCCGGCATCCCCGAGGACGACCCGCGCAACCCCGCGGTGATCGCCGACAACGTGGGCGACAACGTGGGCGACGACGCGGGCATGGCGGCCGACCTCTTCGAAACCTACGCGGTGACCGCCATCGCTGCCATCTTGCTGGGCCTGCTCACGCCCGAGTTCGCGGGTGATCAGCGGTACGTCTACTTCCCGCTGCTGGTGGGCGCCATCGGCATCGTCAGCTCCATCGCCGGCGTGTTTGCCACGCCCCAGGCGCGGCCGGGCGCCATCATGCGGGCGCTGTACCAAGGAGCCGTGGCCAGCGGCATCGTGGGTACCATCGGCTTCTACGCCGTGGCGCGGTGGCTGGACCTGCCCATGAACCTCTTCTACGCGTCCCTGATCGGCCTCGGCGTCACCGTGGCGATGATCATCATCACCGAGTACTACACCTCCGCCAACTACCGGCCGGTCCAGAACATCGCCCACGCCTCCCAGACCGGCCACGCCACCAACATCATCGCCGGCTTGGCGGTGGGCATGCGCTCCACGACCATGCCCGCCCTGGTCATCGCCGTGGCCATCCTGCTGGCCTACAACCTCAGCGGGCTGTACGGCGTGGCCATCGCGGCCATGGCGATGCTGTCGCTGACCGGCATCATCGTCACCATGGACGCCTACGGCCCCATCACCGACAACGCCGGCGGCCTGGCGGAGATGGCCGATCTGGAGGATTCGGTCCGCGAGGTCACCGACCAGCTGGACGCGGTGGGCAACACCACCAAGGCGGTGACCAAGGGTTACGCCATCGGCTCGGCCGGCCTGGCGGCGCTGGTGCTCTTCGCGTCCTACGTGGAGGAGCTGCGCAAGGCCGGCGTCGAGGCCCTGAGCTTCGACCTGGGCGATCCCTACGTCCTGGCCGGCCTGCTCATCGGCGGCGTGCTGCCCTTCCTCTTCGCCTCCATGAGCATGGAGGCCGTGGGCCGCGCGGCCTTCGACGTGGTGGAGGAGGTGCGCCGCCAGTTCCGGGAGATCCCCGGCATCATGGAGCGCAAGGCCAAGCCCGAGTACGGCCGGGCGGTGGACATCGTGACCCGGGCGGCGCTGCGCGAGATGGTGCTGCCGGGCCTGATCCCGGTGGTCGGGCCCCTGGCTGTGGGCTTCGCCCTGGGTCCCAAGGCGCTGGGCGGGCTGATCGTCGGGTCCATCATCACGGGCCTGTTCCTGGCCATCCAGATGACCAACGGCGGCGGTTCCTGGGACAACGCCAAGAAGTACATCGAGATGGGCCACTACGGCGGCAAGGGCACGGAGGCCCACGCGGCCGCCGTCACCGGCGACACCGTGGGCGACCCCTACAAGGACACCGCCGGCCCGGCCATCAACCCGATGATCA
>QGUQ01000099.1 GCA_003242195.1 Bacillota bacterium
GGCGGGGCCGCTGCCCCTCACGCCGGGTTGCCGCGCCGGGTGCGCACCGCCTCCACGACTTGCTGGACGAAATCGTCCAGAGCCATGGTGCCCAGGTCGCCGCGGTCGCGGCTGCGCACCGCCACCTCGCCCCGCTCGGCCTCGCGATCACCGACCACCAGCATATAGGGCACCTTTTCCACCTGGGCCTGGCGGATCTTGTAGCCCAGCTTCTCGTCGCGGGCGTCCAGTTCCACCCGCAGGCCGGCGGCGGCCAGCCGTTCCTCGACCTGGCGCCCGTAATCCAGGTGCCGCTCGCTGACCGGCAACACCCGCACCTGCACCGGCGCCAGCCACACCGGGAAGGCGCCGGCGTAGTGCTCGATCAGAATGCCGATGAAGCGCTCCAGCGTCCCCATGATGGCCCGGTGGATCATCACCGGCCGCTTCTCCTGCCCGTCCCGGTCCACGTACGTCAGGTCGAACCGGATGGGCAGCTGGAAGTCCAGCTGGACCGTGGCCGTCTGCCACTTGCGGCCCAGCGAGTCGATGACGTAGAAGTCCAGCTTCGGGCCGTAGAAGGCGCCGTCCCCCGGCTCGATGCCATAGGCGCGGCCCGCCTTCTCCAGGGCTCGGGCCAGGGCCTGTTCCGCCCGGTTCCACAGCTCGATCTCGCCCATGAAGTCCTCGGGCCGGGTGGCCAGTTTGATCTCGTAGGGCATCTCGAAGGTGCCGTAGATGGTGTCCACCAGTTCCAGCACCCGCCCGATCTCTTCCTCGATCTGATCCTCCCGGACGAAGAGGTGGGCGTCGTCCTGCTCCATACCGCGGACGCGCAGGAGGCCGTGCAGCGTGCCGGAGCGCTCGAAGCGCGCCAGCCGCCCGTACTCGGCCAGCCGCAGGGGCAGGTCGCGGTAGGAACGGATCCGTGTCTTGTAGATCAGGCAGTGCCCCGGACAGTTCATGGGCTTGACGCCGAAGGTCTCGTCCTCGCGCTCGATCAGGAACATGTTCTCGCGGTAGTGGTCCCAGTGGCCCGACCGCTTCCAGAGATCGACCTTCATGATCTCCGGCGTGCGCACTTCCTGGTACCCGTAGCGGGCCTGCAGCTCCCGGGAGAACTGCTCCAGCAGCCGGTAGAGCACGGCCCCCTTCGGGTGCCAGAAGACGTAGCCCGGGGCGACCTCCTCGAAGTGGAAGAGGTCCAGTTCCGGCCCCAGCTTCCGGTGGTCCCGGCGCTTGGCCTCCTCCAGCCGCTCCAGGTGCTCCCGGAGCTGCTGCTGGGAAGGGAAGGACGTGCCGTAGACCCGGCTCAGCATCGGCCCGCGCTCATCGCCCCGCCAGTAGGCGCCGGCCACCCCCGTCAGCTTGAAGGCCTTGATGCGGCCCGTGGAGGGTAGGTGCGGCCCGCGGCAGAGGTCGACGAACTCTCCCTGCTCGTAGGCCGTGAGGGGCTCGCCCTCCGGGATGCTCTCGATGATCTCCAGCTTGTAGGACTCGTTGCGTTGCCGGAAGAGCTCCACTGCCTCCTCCCGGCTCAGCTCACGACGGGTGATGGGCAGGTCCTCGGCGACGATGCGGGCCATCTCCCGCTCGATGGCCTCGAGATCGTCGGTGGTCAGGGGCCGGGGCGTCTCGATGTCGTAGAAGAAGCCGTCTTCCAACGGCGGTCCGACCGCCAGCTTGGCCTCCGGCCACAGGCGCTTGATGGCCTGGGCCATGAGGTGGGCGGTGCTGTGGCGGTAGACCTCCCGCCCCTCCGCATGGTCGAAGGTCAGGATCTCCAGGCGGCCGTCCTCCTCCAGCGGGCGGGTCAGGTCGATGACCTGCCCGTTCCACCGGGCCGCCACGGCGTCCCGTTCCAGCCTGCGGCCGATCTGGCGGGCGATCTCCAGCGGCGTCGTGCCGCGCGGCACCTGGCGCCGGGAACCATCGGGAAGCTCGATGACGATCTGCTCCCCGGCGGGCGCCAGGTTCTCGCCCGCCGCGCCGCCACGGGCTGCGTCCAAGCCTGCCACCTCCTCCGCAACAAAAAACCCCGTCCACAAAGGGACGAGGCGTGCTCGCGGTTCCACCCTTCTTGACCACGGCGGGAGCCCCCGGGATCGTGCCCCCGGCGGGCCGCTCCCACCGCGGCCCCCTTTGCGCCCTGTAACGCGGGCCCGCGTCCGGCACTACTGGCAGAGGCCGCGGCGGTCTCCGGGCACCCGGCCCTGCCATCGCAACGCCCTCACGGGGCTCTTCACCAGCAGGGACACGCCACCCGCACCACGACCCCGGCGTTCGCACCGGCGGCTCCGGGGCGGTAGCCCGGGGGTCCCATCACCGGGGCGGGCTCGCAGCCCCGTCCCGCGCTCGTGCCGCGCGGCGACGGGACCCGCCTTCTCTGACGGCGGCGACCCGCGGGCGATCCCCTTCACGGCCGTTGCCGGATTCCCTTGCCGCCACCCCAAGTCGTTGCCGCCATTATAACGAAACCAGCAAGGCCTCGAAAAGACCGACCAGAAAGCCCAGAACCGCTCCCGACCACTCCACGAAACGCAACTCGCGGCCCGCCAGGCGAACCGCCAGCGCCTCCACCCCGGCGGGGTCCAGGGCCAGCACCTTGCGCTCGACGATGGTCCCCAGCCGCAGCTCCCCCTCCGCGGCCGCGAGGACACTGTCGGCCAGTTCGGGAAACCGCAGGAGCACCTCCCGCCGGGCCTCCCGGCCCAGGCGCTCCGCCAGCTGGACGGCCCATCCCCGGGGAACCAGCGCCGGCAGCCGCGCGAGCACGGCCTCCCGTACGATCCGGTCCACGGCCTCGGCCACCCGCCCTTCCACCGGCAGGCCCCGGAGGTGGTCCCGCAGGTCGGCCAGGGACAGGAGTTCCCGGTCCAGCACCTCGCCCAGGGCGCGCGCCAGGTCCGCCTGCCGGCGCGGCACCACGCCCTGGATGGTCCAGCCGAGGCCGGGCACGCGCCAGGGGCGCAGCGGCCGGAAGAGGGCCCGGATGGCCACCCGGTTCGTCATCCAGCCGATCAACCCGCCCATGGCCGGCAGCGTCAGCCACGCCGTTTCCAAGGCCCGTCCCCCCGGCCGTGAATATAGCACGGGGCGACGAGGTAGCGCCTGGAAGGGCGCGGCAACGCCTCTAGGGCCCGGGTGTGACCGGACGCCGTGACCGGCGGCGGCACCGCTCGCATCCCTTGCAGGTTTCCACCCGCCCGGCGAACACCTGCTCCAGCATCTCCTCCGTGTCGGCCCCCAGCGGCCGGCGTGCGTGCAGGACGAACCGGCGCGCGCCGACGGTGACCAGCGCGCTCAACAGGTGGTCGTCGGCCTCCCCGGCGTCGGGTCCTTCCGGCGCCAGGGGCGAGGCGGCCGCGGGGACGTCGACAGGGCGCCCCCCTTCGTCCACCAGGCGAAGGGAGCCGGAGGGGTCCACGAAGACGTGCACCACGCCCAGTTTCGGCTCCTGGACGTCGACGAACTGTTGGAGCAGGCGGACGAAGTCCCGGTATTCCCTGTCGAGGAGGAACTCGTCGACCGCCCGGTCCACCACCTGCTCCAGTTCCTCCACGTACTCCCGGCAGCGAAAGCGGAGGAAGCCCTCCACCAGGACCACCTCGGCGCCTTTCAGGTACGCGGCCAGCCGGTCGCCCACCAGCCGCCGCCGCTCCCGCTCGCGGCCGGGTTGACTCTCCAGCCGGGCCCGCGCGTATCCCAGGACGGCCTGGCGCTCGTCCGGCGCCAGGTGGGTGTAGCGACGGGCCAGGAGCCGCTGCATCAGGCACAGGCGGTGCTCCCCATGGATAAAGGCGGCCAGTGCTCGCGCCAGGCGGTTCCGCAGCTCCGGGCGGGCGGCGCCCTCCTCCGGTCCCGGTTCCCGGCCATCCCGTCCCGCACAGCGGCTCCCGGCCGATGCGGGCTCCAGACGACAGACGAAAAACACCCAGGGGCCCCGCTCATGCTGCGTCAGCCGGGGCGATCCCGGCCCCGACTGCTGGCTTGTAGCCTCCCGCGAGAGGCCCGTGAGTTCCCGCTCCAGGCGCTGCCGTAGCGAGGCTGCAGCCTGCGCGGTGCCGATCACGAGCTGGTCCAACATGGGCCATCGCTCCCTTCCCGACCGCCCGTCGGCCGTAGTTTGAACAGCCGGCGAGCGCCCCTATCCGGCCGGGACGGCCCTGCCCGTATCGCGCGGGCCCATTGTATGGCGGGGGCGCGCGGGACATGCCTTGCTCCGGCCACGCCCCCGGGAGATCGGTTCGCCGCAGGTCCTAGCAAGGCAAACGGGGGCCCCGCGGGCAGCGCCCGCGGGGCCCCCGCCGAGGCCCGGTATGCCTGGTTCCCGCTGTCGGTGCGGGTCCTGCTCGGGGGATCCCGGTGCTCGTGCCGGCACGTATGGAGTCCCGCTCACATCCGGCAGCCCGCCCCACTCACCGTCAGGAGGTCGGGGACGTGCCAGGTGATTGTCCGGAGGCCGGGTCCTCGCCGGCCCGCCCGTCACCGTCCTGGCCCACTTCCTCGCCCTCGAAGCAGGCCCGGATCTCGGGAGCGGTCCCCTCCCAGATCCGCGGCGCCCGTTCGATGATGGCATCCCGCACGGCGCGCCGCTGGGCGGGTGTCAGCTCCCGCAGGTCCACGACGCCCTTCAGGGCCCGGGACATGTCGTTGACGTGGCCCGCCAGGTGCTTGTAGCCCACCATGGCCTCGCGGTCGATCCACATGGGGCTGGCCACGGCCCCGCGGATGCCGCGCCGGCCGTCGGCCCCCTGCCCTTGGGCGACCCACACGATCCAGTAGCAGCGGGCCCTGGGGACCTCCTCCCGGTTCTGCACCCAGCGCACGCCCGTTTCCACCGGCGACTTGCCGTGCAGCGCGCCCGGGGACACCCTGGCACTCTCGCCATCCACCAGGATGGCCGCCAGGCCGCCGATACTCCCGTGCTCCGTCCTGGCTCCCACGAGGTTGAGCTGGATGGGGCCCTCACCGGGCGTCCGGCCATGCCGGCCTTCCACGGCTCGATCCCTCCCGTGCCCCTACCGGCCCCACCTGCCTGCTGCGCGCCGTCCCGGACGCGGCCCGCGAGGCCCGGACCCGGGACGGCGGCAAGCGAGGCGCGGAACCGGATGAGGTGTGCAGGTCACGGCAGGCGGGGATGCCGGGCGCGGCCCGCGGGCTCAGCCGTCCAGGCTGCGCCGGCGTGCAGGCATCTCCTCGAGGCGGATGGGCACCTCCAGCAGCTCGGACCCGCGGAGCACGGTGACCTGTAGCTGGTCGCCAGGCCGCCGCCCCACCAGCCGCTTGCGCACGTCGCCGATGGTGTCCACCTGTTCGCCCTGCACCGCCACGATCATGTCGAACACCTGCAGGCCCGCCTTGTCCGCCGGGCTGGACGGGACAACGCCGGTGATCACGATCCCGCGATCCGCCGGCAGATCGAAGGCCCGTACCCAGTTGTCGTCGATGACCTCCGCGTAACCCTGGATGCCGAGCCACAGGTGCCGCACGTGGCCGTTCTGGAGGATCTGCCCCGCAATGGCCTCGGCCAGGTGGATCGGGATGGCGAAGCCCAGGCCGTCACCCTGGTCGATCTTGATGGTCGTGAGCCCGATCACATGCCCGTTCAGCAGGGCCAGCGGGCCGCCGCTGTTGCCCGGGTTGATGGGCGCGTCCGTCTGGATCAGGCCATCGAGGTGGGTGCCGTTGGGAGTGGGCAGTGACCGGTCGACGGCCGAGATGATGCCCGCGGTCACGGTCCAGTTCAGCCCGTAGGGGTTGCCCACGGCGATCACCATCTGGCCCGGCTTGAGGGCCCGGGAGTCCCCGAGGACGGCGGTGGGCAACCCACCGGCTTCGACCTCCACCACCGCCAGGTCGTACAGCCGGTCCCGGCCCACCACGGTACCGGCCAGGCGCTTGCCCGAGGCCAAGAGCACACTGACCTCGGGTGCGCGGCCCACCACGTGGGCATTGGTCAGGATCAGGCTCCGCGCCTCACCGGAGCGCCAGATGAGGCCCGAACCCACATGGTCCACCAAGCGCCGGCCCCCGCGCCGGTGCTGGCGTGAGATCTGGACGACCGCCCGGCCAACGGCCTCGGCGGCGCTCGAGATCAGCTTCGACATCGGGTCCATGAACGGCTCGTTCATCCAGGAGCCTCCTCTCCCTGCGCGCGACCGCTAGCACCCCCTTCTTCCGCTGGCGATCGCGCGAACCTTCCCCCGCGCCCCGAGGCTGCCCCGGCGTCGGAACCGCCGGGTCGCCGGCCGGCGGGGGAAGGCAGCCGTGCCCGCTCCTTCGCGTCCCTGGCCGCCCGTTCCTGCGCAGGAGTCATTTGACCTTCTTTGACGTTCGGCTCCATTCTACGTAACCGCTGGGCGGGATGTCAACAAAGACAAAAGGGGCACCGGTTTAACCCGATGCCCGTCGTGGGCGGTAGTGGACTCGAACCACTGACCCCGTCGACGTCAACGACGTGCTCTACCAACTGAGCTAACCGCCCAACGTCACGTATTACATTATAGGAACCTGTCACCGGCTCCGTCAAGGCGAGCCGGGCATCCGGCCGACGCCGCAGGGCGGCGCGGGCCGGTGACGGAGGCCGCGGCCGGATTCGAACCGGCGAATAAGGGCTTTGCAGGCCCCTGCCTTACCACTTGGCTACGCGGCCGCTGCGACGCAACGGCGTGGGATCCCATGACCGGGCGAGTCCGGAGCGACTCGCCATACACCCTCGATCCCGCGCGCCCCGATTATACCCCACGCGGCCCGCCCTGAAAAGGCCGAAACAGGGCCTGCGCGGCCCTGTTTCGGCTGAGCGGGAGACGGGATTCGAACCCGCGGCCTTCTGCATGGCAAGCAGACGCTCTACCCCTGAGCTACTCCCGCATGCTCCATGCGCCTGATTTGCACCACGCGCGGCGACTACTCGCCCCGCGCGTGGTGG
>QGUQ01000100.1 GCA_003242195.1 Bacillota bacterium
CGCCCGGAACGGTACCCGGAGCGGTGGACCCGGCTTCCCGCTCGATCACGTAGAACCGGGTCACGTTGTCGGCGGCGTCCTGGATGTCCTCCGCCAGGACCTGCAGGCCGTACCGCCGGGCGGCCTCCCGGCTGGCGATGGCCGCCAGGTCGGTGCGGCCCGCCTCGGCCACCTGCCGGGCGGCGGCAGCCGTGTCGTGAACGGGCTCGGCCAGCAGAGAGTGCCTGCGGAGGAATTCCCGGCATTGGGCCAGCGCCTGCGGGTGGGAGCGGACCCGGCGAAGGCCGGCCAGCGTGGCCCCCGCTACCGCCAGCAGGCAATGACGCACCGGCAACTGCAGCTCCGCCCGGATACGGACGACGTGGCGGCGCAAGAGGTCGTAGACCTCTCCCACATCGCCGGCGTAGGAGTTCTCCACCGGGACCATGGCCACGTCCACGGTGCCGTCCTCGAGGCGCTCGAACACGTCGGCGAAGGTGGGGTAGGGGACGGGCTCCGCTCCCCCTTCTCCCCAGTAGGCCGTGATGGCCGCCTCGCTGAAGGCGCCCGGCTCTCCCTGGAAGCCTACACGGATCGGGTGATCGTTGCGGGCTCGGCTCGGCATGGGTACCCATCGCTCTCCCATAGGCTCTCAATAACTGCAGGACCGGAGATTGCAGAAATCGTACCACAGGGCACCCAATGTGTGGAGCCCAGGACCAGGGCGGCAACATGGCGAAGACGCCCCCAACCCACAGACGGGGAGGCGAGCATAGTTGGCCCAGAAGCCCCTGTACGCGGTGCGCGTGACGGACCTGGAGCGGGCTCTCGGGTTCTATCAGCTCCTCGGTTTCCGCGTGGCCTGGCAGGATCGGGACCGGGGCGTGGCCGAGATTCAGCCGCCGGCGGGCTCGCCCCTTCTCCTCGCCCGCCGGGAGGTGGCCGATCTCACACCCTGGATGCACGACGTCTTCGAGGAACTAGAACAGGGCCGGCGGCTGTACCTGGAAGCGCCGGGAGGCGACCTGGACGCATACTGGGAGGTCCTGGCGGGGCGTGGCCTCGAGGTGGCACCGCCCGTGACGACCCCGCACGGGGAGAAGCTCCTGACCGTGCATGATCCCGACGGCAACCACCTCGAGTTCTGGCAGGCCCCCCGCTGGACGGACGAGGAACTGCTGGCCATTTACGGCTCCGCGGCCGAGCGGCTGCGGGAAGCCCTGGCCGGGCTCCGGGATGAACATCTCGACCTGGCGCGGGCTCCGGGCAAGTGGACCATCCGCCAGATCGTGCACCACATCGCCGACTCCGACGCGTCCACGCTCTTCCGCATCCTGATGATGCTGGCCGAGCCCGGACGGGCGTATCAGAGCAACCCCTACGACCAGGACGTGTGGGTCACCAACCTGGACCACGCCCACCGGTCCATCGATACCTCGGTGAATCTCATCGGGGCCATCCGGGCACACGTGACGGCCCTGATCCGGCACCTTCCCCATGGCCTGGATCATCGAGTCATCCCATCCCTGGGTGCCCCCCGCACGGTCCGGGAACTGGTGCGGATGCTGGCCAGCCATGCCCTCGGACACATCGATCAAATCTGGGAGACCCGCCGGGTGCACGGGGTCTGAAGCCGGCCCCTTGCGTGGCGCGGCGGGTGTCGGGTTATGGTAGAAATGGGCCTTACCGGCGGGCCATGCCGGCACGGGCCGGAGCAGCGGCGGTGGAGCCCGTGGAGGGGTACGGTCGCGGGGACGACGGGCACTGGAATACGGCCGTCGAGCTGCCAGCGATCCACGAGAGTCATCCTGTCACATCCGGTCCGATTTCAGGAGGGATGTTCATGGATGACGAGGGCTCCCTTGTCACCACCCACGAGCGCCTGCCGGAACCTCTCCTGCGTGAGCTGACCGCGCTGCTGGGGGACGAACACGTCTCGGTGGACGAAGCCGACCTCGAATGGGCCGGCATGGACTTCACCGGCGGTTACCGGCTTGGTGCTGCGGCGAACCGCATTTGCCGGCCGCTGGCCGTCGTGCGGCCGGGGTCCACCGAGGAGGTGCGTGAGCTCGTCCTATGGGCCGGCCGGCACAACGTGCCGCTGATCCCGCGGGGTGCCGGCACCGGTGTCATGGGCGGGGTGGTGCCGCTCCGGCCGGCGGTGGTGGTCGATCTCTGCCGCTTCCAGGATCTGATCGTCCATGCCGACGACCTGCTGGTGGAAGCGGGCGCGGGCGTGAGGCTGGCGGAGGTGGACGCTGCCTTGCGGCGGCACGGGCTGGCCCTCGCCCACGATCCGTGGAGCGCCACCATCGCTACCGTCGGGGGCGCCATCGGCACCGACGCCGTGGGCTACCTGGGCGGCCGCTGGGGCAGCATGGGCGACCAGGTGGTGGCCGTGGAGGCGGTTCTTCCCGATGGGCGCATCCTCCGCACCCGCCGGGTGCCCAAGCCCACCGCGGGTCCCGACCTGCGGGCGCTGTTCAACGGCAGCCAGGGTACCTTCGGGATCGTCACGCGGGCCTGGTTGCAGGCCATCGGCGCGCCGGAGGTCATGCTCTTCCGGAGCTATCGCTTCCGCGGCTTCGAGCCCGCCTTCCACGCGGTGGTCGCCCTCTGGCGGGCTAACGTGATCCCCGACATGCTCGACTTCGCCGATGACCACCCGCGGGCCCTCGACCTGGCGCCCGGCTACGAGGATGCCGACGGCCGTACCGGCCTCCTACACCTGGGCTTCTTCGGCACGGAGGAAGAGGCACGGGGCCGCATGGCGGCAGCCGACCGCATCTTGCGCCGTTACGAGGCCCGGGATCTGGGGGAGGAACCGGCCCGCCGCTTCTGGGAGCGCCGGCACGAGGTGGCGGAACAGCACGCCCTGCCCATCATGCGGGCGCGGGACACCCGGCGCCGGTGGCGGATGGCGGCCTACGACTACTTCGACCTGGCCATGCCGGCCAGCCAGGTCATCCCCTTCCGCCGGGAGGCCCTTGAGCGGATCAAGGCCGATCCCCGGTTCCGGGCGGGCGAGACCGGGCTCTGGGGCCGGCCGGAGTTCTTCTCCCTGCTGGTGATCTACAGGGGGAAGCACGACCCCGGCCCCGTGAGCGAGTCCGACCTCTACGACATGGCGGAGTCCGGCAAGGCCGGCGCCGCCAAGATCGCCCCCACGGATTGGACGCTGGAGGACGCCGAGGCCATGCGCGAGCTCATGACGGACCTGCTGCGCATGGCCCATGCCCGGGGTGGCAACATGGAGTGCCTGCACGGCACCGGGCTCAAGCTGCTGCACCTGTTGGATGACGAGTTCGGTGAGAGCCTGGATGTGATCCGGCAGTTGAAGGCCGCCCTCGATCCCCGCGGCCTGATGAACCCGGGCAAGTGGGGTGAGGTCGAGAGCCTGCGCGAGCAACCGGTGGCCAACGGCCGCTACCAGACCGCCAGGGCGTGAGTTGCCGAGGGGTCCGGTGCAGGCCACGGGCGGGGGCACCCGGATGCAGGGCCCGGGTGCCCCCGCCGCATCTTGATGCGGAGGAGCCGCGGTTTCCTGGAAGCCGCGGCTTCTTGTAAGATCGAAGTATGAGTAAAGGTGGCACGGAATCGACCTTTTCCGGACACGGGAGGGACGGAGTTGGAGGAAAGGGTGCCCGTGGTGGATGCCAAGGATGAGGGCCTTCCGGCCACCATCGAGCTGGACGACGGGACCCATCTGCACGTACGTCTCCAACCGGCCAATCTGGTGAACGGGGGCGTGCTGCTGTCCTGCCGCGCCATCGACAAGGCGCATCGTGGCGAGCGGGAACTGTCCGTGCCCGAGGCCCTGGGGGTCGATGAACGGCACCTGCAGCCGGAGCATACCATTTGGATCCCCGGTCACCGGGTGCGGGTGATCATCCTCTCCTCCGAGCAGAAGCGCCCGCGGCCCATCGGGTTCGGTGCCTGAAGGGGAAAGGGGGGCGTCACGATGGGGAGTACCAGCGCGGTGGCCGGCCGCCTGCGGGAGCTGGCACGGGATATCGTGACGGCCAACCGGCGCCTCGCGGCCCTTACGGGTGCGGGAATCTCCGTGTCCAGCGGGGTACCGGTCTTCCGCGGTCGGGACGGTCTCTGGAGCCGCTACGATCCGGAGGAAGTTGCCCACATCGAGGCGTTTCGTCGGGATCCCGAACGGGTCTGGCGGATGCTAGCGGAGTTGTATCGCGTCGTCGGGGCGGCCGAACCCAACGCCGCCCACCGGGCCCTGGCCCGGCTGGAAGAATTGGGTTACCTGGAGGTCGTCATCACCCAGAACGTCGACGGCCTGCACCAGAAGGCGGGTAGCCGGGAGGTCGTCGAGCTGCACGGCAGCTGCCGGGAAATGGTTTGCCTGGACTGCGGCGCCCGCTATGGCACGGAGGCCATCGAGCGGGTAGCCGCTTGGCCCGGGCGGGGGGCCGTCCGGTGCTGGTGTGGTGGCGTCCTCAAGCCCGGTATCGTGTTCTTTGGCGAGCCCCTGCCCGAATACGCCTTCCTCCGTGCCTGGGCGGCCGTCCAGAGTGCCGACGTGTTGCTGGTGGTGGGGACCTCCGCCGAGGTGGAGCCGGCCGCCAGTCTACCCGGCATCGCCATGGAGGCGGGCACGACGGTCGTGGAGATCAATCCCGACCCCGTCCTCGGGGCGCACGTGACCATCGCGGCCCGGGCGGAGGAAGTCCTTCCCGAGCTGGTGGCGGCGGTGGAGGCGGAGCGCGGCGCGTAGCCGTCGCCACGGGTGGCTGGGTGGGCGGGGTGATGGCGCCCGCGGTCAAGAACCGTCCGGCCCGGGTACGGGTGCCCGGGCCGGACGCCTTCCTGTGAATCCCTGGCGGTCAGAACTCGAAGCTCTTGCCCGGCTCCAGCACCACGATCTCCGTCCCCGGCGCCTTCTGGCGCGCGAAGCGGACGAAGTCGTCGGCGGACTGCACCAGTAGCGGGAAGGTCCCGAAGTGCTGCGGGACGGCTACCTTCGGCTTAAGGAACGTCAGGGCGTGGGCCGCCTGCCGCGGGTCCATGGTGAAGTGCCCGCCGATGGGCAGGATGGCCACATCGAGGGGGTACAGCTCGGCCCAGGTGGCCATGTTGCAGTGGATGCCCGTGTCGCCGGCGTTGTACACCCGCTTGCCGTCCTCCAGGGTGACGATGAAGCCGGCGGGTTCCCCCGTCTCGCTGGAGTGGTAGGCCTCGGTCATGGTGACCACGATGCCGCCCAGCTCCACGGAGCCGCCGATGTTCATCCCGATGCACTTGTCCTCCGGCACGCCTTCCTTCTGGTACCGAGCGGCCGTCTCCGGCTGGAGGATCACCGTGGCGCCGGTTTGCTGCACCACCGCCGGCAGGTCGCTGGCATGGTCGAAGTGGTCGTGGGTGATGAGGATGTAGTCGGCCTTCAGGTCCTCGATCTTCACCGCGGCCTTCGGGTTCCCGTTGATCCAGGGGTCGAACAGGATGATCTTGCCGCCGGACGTCGTCAGCTCCCAGCTGGCGTGACCGAGCCAGCGCAGCTTGTGAGGCACGGTACCACCTCCCCGGTCGGAGTGAACCCAGCCGGAAGTTCGCCGCGTGCCACGAGCTTCCTGCCACTGGGCTTCACCATGGTATCATGGGGCATGAGTATGAACATGAAGATCGCAGCCATCTCCAACGCGACCCCTCGCAGCCGGAACTGGTTCCAGATCGCCGCACAGTATGCATGGCTGTTTGCCGGGTTCGTCCTGCTGGCGCTGGGCGTCGACATGTTGCGGATCGCTCACCTCGGGCTACCGCCGTGGAACGTGTTGGACCATGGGGTGGCGGTGCGCACGGGGCTGAGTTTCGGCTGGGCGTCGGTGCTGGTAGGGTTGGTGATGATGCTCATCAGCGCCGCCCTTGGCGAGCCACCCCGCCTGGGTACGGTGCTGAACATGACGCTGGTGGGGCTCCTGACCGACGCCATCCCCGCCTGGGGCTGGCTGCCCGATCCCGACGCGGTCTCGCCGGGCGCGCCGATGGGCTTGCGGCTGGCTTACGGCCTGGGTGGCGTGCTGGTGCTGGGCGTCGGGGTCGGCTGGTATATCACGGCGAACCTGGGGGCGGGGCCGCGGGACAGCCTGATGCTGGCCCTCACCCGCCGCTCCGGAAAGTCCGTTGGCACGGTGCGGACCGCCCTGGAGCTGGCGGCCCTGGCCCTGGGGTGGGCTCTGGGGGGCGAGGTGGGCACCGGCACGCTCCTCACGGCGGTAACCCTGGGGTGGGTGGTGCAGGGATCGCTGTGGATCTTCCACCGGTTGCCGTTCTCCTTCGGCCTGGACGGGGGGCCGCGGTCAGGGCCGGCGGCTCCACGGGCCGGTGCGGAGCCCGCGGGGCGATCGCCGGGCAGGCCTCCTCGGGTTGGGGTCTCTTGAACGGGTCGCACGACCGGGGGATCGGCATGGGGCGGTGACAGGGGAGGGGATCACGGTGCGGGACGTCCTGGATCGCGTGCTGGGGTGGATCGATGGCGGCCGGTCGGTGGCGCTGGCCACCGTGGTGGAGGTGGTCCGCAAGGCGCCGCGCGACGCCGGGACGACCATGGCGGTCAACGACCGAGGCGAGATCGCCGGTTCGGTGTCCGGCGGTTGCGTGGAGCCGGCCGTGGTGGAGGTCGCCCAGGAGGTCCTGGCGACAGGCCAGCCGCGGCTGGTCACCTTCGGCATCTCCGACGACCAGGCCTTCGAGGTCGGCCTCAGTTGCGGTGGCACCATCCACGTGTGGGTGGAAGCGGTGTCCCCGGGCGATCCGCACGGACCGGATGGGGCCGGGGCGGCGGGATGGGGTGAGGCGGGGGGCGTTAGGGGGGGGCAGAGCGGCCCGCCTCTTCGCCGTCTGGCCTCGGCCGCGCGGGAGAGCCCGGTCGCTTCCCCCGTGTGGG
>QGUQ01000101.1 GCA_003242195.1 Bacillota bacterium
GGAAAGGCGAGGATCACCCTCGATGAACTGCGACGGGCAGCGTACCCTCCAACGCCTGCACGAGGAGCTCCGACGCCCACTGACCGGTTGGGAGTGGCTCCTTGAAGCCGTTGCCCTGGGCGGTTTGGCGACCGCGCTGGGCATCGTCGCTGCCAGCTGGCGCACCCTTCCTGCCCGTATCCCGACGCATTTCCTCTTCACCGGCCGCGACCCGGACTACCGCGGCGATCCCCTCGAACTCCTGTTCTTCCTGGGAATCCAGGTGGCGGTCTACGCCCTGCTCACCGGCAGCCTCCGCCTACCGCCGGAGTTACTGAATCACCCCCATCCCATGACCGGGGAAGCCATCCCTCGGTGGGCAGCGGCCATACGCTTCGTCCTGCGGGGAACAAAGGCGTTCTTGATGTGCTTGCAAGCCCACCAGGTGTGGCTTGCCACCGCGGTGGCGCGCGGCCACGCCGCCGGGTCAGGCCGGTGGGTGGAGCCGTCCCTGGTCGCCTTGCCGGTCCTGCTGATCACGGTCATGTGGCTGGCGGCCCGGCCCCATCGCCGGCTCCGGTAAAGGCGGGGCCAGGGGCCCGCTCCGGGAAGACCCGGGCCCCAGCGGATCCCGGGGAGAGCCACGTGAGAGCGACGCCCCCTCATTCGTTGCTCTGAAGCGACGGAGGAATGCGGTCATGCCGCAGCAGGTCCTCGTAGGTCTCCCGTTCCACGATGATCTCCGCCTCACCGTCCCGTACCAGGACCATCGCCGGCCGCGGGAAGCGGTTGTACTGGCTGGACATGCTGTAGTTGTAGGCCCCGGTGGAGAAGACGGCCACCACGTCACCCGGTTCCACCACCGGCAGATCCAGCTCGGGAATCACGATGTCCCCCGACTCGCAGTACCGCCCCACCAGGCAGACCCGCTCGCGCGGTTCCTCCAGCGGCCGGTTAGCCAGAACGGCGGAGTAGAGGGCCCGGTACAGGGCGTAGCGCGGGTTGTCGGCCATGCCGCCGTCCACCGCCACGTAGGCCGGAATGCCGCGTACCCGCTTGACGGAGCCGACGGTGTACAGGGTCACGCCCGCCTCGCCGACGATGGACCGCCCCGGCCCCCGGATCCGTCCCGGGACGGGCGGCCGGGCTCCCCCCCCCCCCCCCCCCCCGGCGGCCCGGATGCGGCGGACGGTTTCCTCGATGGAGGGTGGTTCGTCCCCGGGCACGTAGCGAATGCCCAGGCCGCCCCCCAGGTCCAGTTCCCTCATGACCTGGCCGGTGCGCTGGTGGGCCACCGCCGCCAGATCCATCATGATGCGGGCGGCCTGCTCCCACGGCTCGACGGCCAGGATCTGCGACCCAATGTGGCAGTGGAAGCCGTACCACTCCAGGTAGGGCTCGGCCAGCGTGTGCTCCAGCGCCTCCAGGGCCTGGCCCGTGGCCAGGTCGAAGCCGAACTTGGACTCCTGCTGGCCGGTACGGATGAACTCGTGGGTATGGGCCTCCACACCCGGGGCGACGCGCAGCAGGACCCGCACCCGGCGGCCGAACCGGCGCGCCATGGCGGCCAGCCGCTCCAGCTCGTGGAAGTTGTCCACGACCACGCGGCCGACGCCGGTTTCCACCGCCAGGCGCAACTCCTCGTCGCTCTTGTTGTTCCCGTGGAGGAGCACCCGCTCGGGTGGGAATCCCGCAGCCAGTGCCGTGTGCAGCTCGCCTCCGGAGACCAGGTCCAGCCATAGCCCCTCCTGGTCCACGATGCGCAGGACGGCCTGCGTGCAGAGGGCTTTGGCGGCGTAGGCGATCACGCCCGCCCCCCCCATGGCCTCGCGGTAGGCACGGCAGCGGACACGTACCGCTTGTTCATCCAGCACGTAGAGCGGCGTTCCGAACCGCTCCACCAGATCCATGGCGTCGGCGCCGCCGATCACCAGATGGCCGCGCTCGTTGGTCACCACCGGCGGCCAGGACGTGCGCTGCTGGAGTCCCTGCTGCGGCAACGGTGATTCCTCCCCTGGCGGCAGGGTGGCGCCGGTGACCGGCCGCCGGCATCCACCCCGTTCCGGCACCGTGCGGGCATTGTGAGCGAAGGAACAAGTTTGGGTAAAAGTAGCACAGCATGGCGGCGGGGGCAAGCCGCCCGTGCCATGGCACCAAGCGCCCCCGGGCCACTCCCCTGCGCACGGTGCCCGAGTGTCCTTGGCGTGATCGGCCTGTGGCGGGCTCGTACCTTCCTGGCTTGGGGAACGCTCGCGATGGGCGGCGTTGCGACCCGAAACCTGTTGACTGGAACGTGGGTGGCATGGTAGAAAGGGTCTGTTCTTCTCTCAGATCAGTGTCACTCCTGACACGCTTTGCCCATCCGCGACGAGAGGGGGGAGGCCAATGCTCATCGTGATGACGGTCACCATGCCAGTTTCGATGATGCCCTGGAAAGCAGAAGGCCTCCTGCCTCTCGCCGGCATCCCCCATTAATTCCCCGACCCATCGATTTTTCTCCCACGGGCCGCGGTAGTAGGCGGGGCGGTGCGAGGCAGGGGCCGGTGGTTCGATCGGCCTGCGATGACACCGCGCCACGGGCGGGTGCCAGAGCCGCTGGGATCCAACCGATGGCCCGTTCCGTGGATGCCATCGCCCGGCATTCGCCTGTCACGGCGGTTACGGGGGGAGAAACCCGTTGGAATTCGGACACGTGAACGACGCGTGCCTGGCCCGGCTGGGCTGGCGCGCAAAGGACACGGCCGCGTTCGCTGCCCGCGCCGCGCGGGGTCTGGTGCCAGCGCGCGTCGTCCTGGATGACGGGCGGTCCTACCGGGTGCTGGGCACCTTCGGTGAGACCGTTACCTGGTCACCATCTGGGAGGGTGGCGTCCAACCCGTCGTGTTGCTTTCCACGGCCGACCTGTGCCCCGATGTCAGACCTCTCCAGCGCGCCGTCCGGGAAAGAGCACCCGGTGTACCAGTGCTGGCCGTCAGCAGCCTGCGTGGCGAGGGTGTGGACGAAGTCCGGAAGCTGCTGACCCCTGGGACGACGGCAGTGGTGCTGGGGAGCTCCGGTGTGGGCAAGTCAACGCTGATCAATACGTTGCTTGGCGAAGAACGGCTGCCAGTGACCGAGGTACGGCAGCGGGACCGGCGTGGGCGGCACACCACCGTTCAGCGCTGCCTGGTGGCGCTTCCGGATGGAGGCCTAATCATCGATACCCTGGGCCTGCGGGAGCTGGTGCCGTGGCAGGGGGATGAAGGCCTGGGGCGGGCCTTCGCCGACATCGAGGAACTGGCTGCCTGACCGAAACCATGACCGACATGATGAAGGATGGGGTTGAAAAGTCGACATGAACGTTGCTGGTCGCTGGAGGACAGTTGTCCCCTCGCATCTTCCGCGGCCGATCTGGGTACTGGCCGCAGGGCAGGTGGTGGACTCGTTCGGCAGCGGGCTGGTCTTCCCGCTGACCACCCTCTACGTGGTGCACGTCCTGGGCCGCGATCTCACCTGGGCGGGGACCGTGTTGTCGCTGCATTCGCTACTGGCGACGGTGATGGTGGGTATCGGCGGGCGGCTCGCCGACCGCCTGGGCCGCAAGCCCCTCCTCCTGACGAGCCTGGTCAGTTCGGGGGTGGTCTCTTTCCTCATCGGGCTCTGGCCGGTCGCAACGGCGTATGCGGTCCTCATGGTCCTGTTCGGAATGACGGTGAGCCTGTACCGCCCGGCCTCCCAGGCGCTGGTGAGCGACCTGGCCCCCGGGCGGGAGCGCCAGGTCTTCAGCCTGCTCTACATGGCGCTGAACCTGGGCGTCGCCCTGGGCGCGGCCGCCGGTGGCTCGCTGGTGGCGGCGTGGTCGTACCGGGCGATCTACTGGGCCGACGCCCTGACCTTCTTCCTTTCCGCGGTGCTGGTCGCGTGGGGCGTGCCCGACACCTTCCGGAAGCGCTTGCTGACCCGACGGCGTCATGGGGCAGCTCTGCCGGGCACGGGGAACGCAGCGGGCAACTCGCCCGTCACATCATTGGGGGAGCAGAGAAGGACCACGGGTCGAACCGCTCCGACCGGCGGCCCGGAGCGAGTAAGGGAACCGGCTACCGCTCCCGCCTTCGGGGCGGTAGGGCAACGGGGCCCTCGGTCAAGGCGACTCGACGACCTCTACCAAAGCGGCCTGCTGTCTGTCGTGATCCTGGGTCTGGCCAGTCTCGGCCTGTGGTTCGTGTACGCCCAGCTTCAGACGGTCCTGCCGGTGACCATGAGCGGCCTGGGTTTCAGCGAGGCCGCCTACGGGATGTTGTGGTCGCTGAACGCCATCCTGGTCGTGGTCCTGACGCCGGTCCTGTCAACCCTGGCGGACCGGCGGGGGTGGTCTCTATCCGGCCTGCTCCAGTCTTCGGCCGTGGTCCACGCCGCCGGCTTCGCCATCCTGTTGCTGGCTGGAGATCGCCCGGTGTACGGGTGGTTTGTCCTGGCGATTGTCGTGATCACCGTCGGGGAGGTGCTCCAGGCCATCTCCTTCTCGGCCACGGTCGCCCGCATCGCACCCGAGGACCTGCGGGGCACCTACCAGGGGCTGGCCGGCATGCTGACCTCCCTCGGCTGGGTGGCCGGACCGCTGCTGGGCGGCGCCATCGCCGATGCCTGGGGTACCACGGCCCTGTGGGCGGTAACGGTCGTCGTGCCCCTTTGTGCCTTGCTGGGCTACCGCATGGCCGACGCGGTCGGGACCACCCGTTCGGGGGCGCCGCGGCATGCTTCGATGAAGGCATGATGGTTGTCCCCACCACCCCCTCCCTTGAGCCCGTAGCCCCTTGCCACGCGGGTGCCGGGCAGGCTCTTGCAGCCCGCCACGCGCCCGCATGGGCTACGTGCAATGTAACAATCGCCGAGTGGCACCTAGGTTACGCGAAGGAAGACGTGGCCGGGAATGGAGTCGTTCTGTTGGTGAAATGGTCCACTGAGGCCGGCGGCAGTTGAAGCTGAAGGGGAACGGGGGACGAGTGCTGGTGCACAGGAAAATCGTTTTCTTGGTATCAGTGGTCCTGTTTGCGTTCATAGCTTTCGTGGCGGTGATCCTCACCGATTTGCATGACCGTTTTTTCCCCGTGCAACTCGGGGCGAAGGCCTCGGTGTCTCTGGATTTCAGTCAAGCGGGCATGCCGGACGAGGAGGCGTTCCGGCAGCTTGGCCTTTTGAGCGATCGGTTGGGGTTGGGGTTGGTCAAACTCGCTCCTGATCTGGGGAGCGACCGGTCAGGCCAGGTCTTCGTGGTGCTGGGTACGAAAACATCTCTGCCGGATACGATCCAACGTTTTGGAAATCAGCCCGACGGCAAGATCCGGGACCGCGATGCCTTGGCGTCTTCCTTTGCCACCGGAACCTATTTTGTAACGGGCGAGACGGCACGCCTCGCCGAGTTCAAGGCCTGGCTGGCGGAACATCAGGTCGACCAGCGCTGGAGCGAGGACACGCTGGGCACGATCTTGGAGTGGCTAGTGCGGCAGAGTGAATTCGGCGCCTCTCTTCTCGCCGGCACCGCGCTGATGGTGTCCTTGGTGCTGTACTGGCTCACGGTCAAAGCCCGGGGACGGGCGATACGCGTGCTCGCCGGCGTCTCCACATGGCGCATCCAGTATGAGGACCTCGGCGGTTTCCTCATGATCCTCCTTGCCGCTGCTGTCCTCTGCGACGTATTGGCCGTGCCCTACGTGGGGGTCGTCTACGGCTGGGTCTTCGTACCCTATTACGTCAAGGTCCTTCTGGTCTTCGAGGCGGTCGTGATCCTCGTAACGACGGCGTTTGCTCTGGCACTGGCCGTCGCTTCGTGGCCAAGCCCCGCCATGCTTGCGGCGCGAGAACCGGCCGTGAAGACCTTGCGGAACAGCACGGTCGTGCTCCGGGTCGTGACGTTTGCGCTGGTCCTCGCGGCGGTTGCCCCTGCCTTCACGGCTTACGCCCAGGCCAGGGAAGCCGCCGCCGAGCAAGCTCTGTGGAAGGCGCTGGCCGATCAGGTGGTCCTATCGTTCCCGGCGGGTACAAGGGAGAGTGATTTGCAGCGACTCATGCCCGACGTCGGTCAGGTTGTACAGGTCGCGGAGCAGCAAGGTTCGGTCGCGTTATCGTACGCCTTCACCCGGGAACATCTGCGCCTGAACGGGTACGAAATCGCCCCCTATCGGTACCTGGTCCTGATCAACCGGCGGTGGCTGGACCTGATGCTGTCCGACGGGCACGATGGGGGAAGCCAGGGTCGCGGACCGGTGGCGGGGCTCGTTCCCCTTTCCCTTGATCAGGTTCCGGAGGGAGCCAGGGCCTTTCTGGACGGTAATATGCCGTTGTGGTTGCGCAAGCCGATGGACAAGGAGCCCCTTGGGACTCAGCTCTCGTTCTATCGCTACGCAGGAACACGAAAACTCCCCTTTGCCCGGATCGGCGGGGAGCTGGTGTTCCCCAAGGCCAATGAGGCGCTAATCGTCCTCGTGCCAAGCGTGCACGAACTCTTCAACGACGATTTCCTCGTATCCGTCGCATCGACCAGAAACCTTCTCTTCACGGGACTCGAGGCGACGCAAAGACTGCTTTCCCAGCAGGGCTTGGCGGACAGCATTCACGTGAAGTATAGCGCCGAGGAAGGCATCCTCCGGGCACAGATCGCGGGGTATATCGCGTGGCTCCGGGCCGCCTCGCTGGTGGCGCTGGCCGTTGCGCTAGCCGTTTCGACCGGCATCGGGGCCTTCATCACGGCCGTTCTGAAGGCACGGCGGGATTTCGTCCTTCGCTTGGCGGGTAAGTCCTGGTGGACGATCCTGCGCCCAAGAGTGGTACGAGAGGGGCTTTTCGGCGCCCCCCTGGCCGCCCCGGTGGTCGGGGGGCCAACCGCCCGAAGCAGCGTCCTCGCCGCAGCGGC
>QGUQ01000102.1 GCA_003242195.1 Bacillota bacterium
ACAACGGCCGCCGCGGGCGCCCGGTGACCGGCCCGGGCAACCGGCCGCTGAAGTCCCTGTCCGACATGCTGAAGGGCAAGCAGGGCCGCTTCCGCCAGAACCTGCTGGGCAAGCGCGTCGACTACTCGGGCCGCTCGGTGATCGTCGTCGGGCCGGAGCTGAAGATGCACCAGTGCGGCCTGCCCAAGGAGATGGCCCTGGAGCTGTTCAAGCCCTTCGTCATGAAGCGGCTGGTGCAGCTGGGGTACGCCCACAACATCAAGAGTGCCAAGCGCATGGTGGAACGGGCCCGGGACGAGGTCTGGGACGTCCTGGAGGAGGTCATCAAGGAGCACCCGGTGCTGCTGAACCGGGCGCCGACTCTCCACCGCCTGGGCATTCAGGCCTTCGAGCCGGTGCTGGTGGAAGGGCGCGCCATCCAGATCCACCCGCTGGTCTGCACGGCGTACAACGCGGACTTCGACGGCGACCAGATGGCGGTGCACGTGCCGCTTTCGGCCGAGGCCCAGGCCGAGGCACGCGTGCTGATGATGTCCATCCACAATCTGCTCAACCCCAAGGACGGCAAGCCGGTGGTCACCCCCACCCAGGACATGGTGCTGGGGTGCTTCTACCTGACGCTGGAGCGCGAGGGGGCCCGGGGCGAGGGGCGGGTCTTCAGCTCCCCCGACGAGGTCATCCTCGCCTACCAGCTCAAGCAGGTGGAGGTGCACGCCCGCATCAAGGTGCGGGTGGAGACGCCGGAGGGGCGGAAGCTCCTCGACACCACCGTGGGCCGCGTCATCTTCAACGAGCGCATCCCCTTCGAGCTCCGGTTCATCAACGAGGTGGTGGACAAGAAGAAGCTGGGCGACATCGTGGCCCAGAGCTTCCGCCGGCTGGGCTACGCCAAGACGGTGGAGATGCTGGACGGGATCAAGGAGCTGGGCTTCCACTTCGCGACCCAGGCCGGCGCCACCATCTCGGTGGGCGACGTGACGATCCCGGAGAACAAGCCGGAGATCATGGCCGAGGCCGAGGCCCAGGTGGAACAGGTCGAGGAGCAGTACCGCCGCGGCCTGATCAGCGCGGAGGAGCGCTACCAGAAGATCATCGACATCTGGAACCGGGCCAAGGACAAGGTCACCCAGGAACTGATCAAGCGCCTGGACTACTTCAACCCGGTCTACATGATGGCCATCTCGGGTGCGCGCGGTAACATCGCCCAGATCGCCCAGCTCGGTGGCATGCGCGGCCTGATGACCGACCCGTCGGGCCGGATCATCGAGCAGCCCGTGCGCTCCAACTTCCGTGAAGGCCTGACGGTCCTGGAGTACTTCACCTCGACCCACGGCGCCCGCAAGGGGCTGGCGGACACCGCCCTGCGTACCGCCGACTCCGGCTACCTGACGCGGCGTCTGGTGGACGTCTCCCAGGACGTCATCGTGCGAGAGGAGGACTGCGGTACCACCCAGGGGATCACGGTCTCGGAGATCCGCGACGGTGACGAGGTCATCGAGTCCCTCCAGGACCGGATCGTGGGCCGCATCGCCGTCAAGGACATCGTCCACCCCGAGACGGGCGAGGTGATCGTCCCGGCGGGCGAGGAGATCGACGAGGACCGCGCCCAGGCCATCGTGGACGCCGGCATCCAGTCCGTCGAGGTCCGGTCGGTGCTGGCCTGCCGTTCTCGTTACGGCGTCTGCGCCCGCTGCTACGGCCGCGACCTGGCCACTGGCCAGATGGTGCGGATCGGCGAGGCCGTGGGCATCATCGCCGCCCAGTCCATCGGCGAGCCCGGTACCCAGCTGACGATGCGCACCTTCCACACCGGCGGCGTGGCGGGTGAGGACATCACCCAGGGTCTGCCGCGGGTGGAGGAGCTGTTCGAGGCCCGCAAGCCCAAGGGCCAGGCGGTGATGACCGAGGTCGGCGGCACCGTGAAGATCGTCGAGACCAAGCAGCGGCGCGAGGTGCGGATCGTACAGGAGGACGGCACGTGGGAGTCCTACACGGTGCCCTTCGGCGCCCGGCTGCTGGTGCGGGACGGTGATCAGGTCGAGCCCGGCGACGTCCTCACCGAGGGGCCGATCAACCCGCATGACATCTTGCGCATCAAGGGCGTCCAGGCGGTGCAGCTGTACCTGCTCCAGGAAGTGCAGAAGGTCTACCGGATGCAGGGCGTGGACATCAACGACAAGCACATTGAGATCATCATCCGCCAGATGATGCGCAAGGTGAAGGTGGAGGACGCCGGCGACACCGAACTGCTGCCCGGTGGGCTGGTGGACGTCTTCGAGCTGGAGGAGGCCAACGCCCAGCTGCCGGAGGGGGCGAAGCCGGCGGTGGCGCGGCCCGTCCTGCTGGGCATCACCAAGGCCGCGCTAGCCACGGAGTCCTTCCTCTCGGCGGCCTCCTTCCAGGAGACGACGCGGGTGCTGACGGAAGCGGCCATCAAGGGCAAGACCGATCCGCTCCTGGGGCTGAAGGAGAACGTGATCATCGGCAAGTTGATCCCTGCCGGCACCGGCATGAGCCGTTACCGCCGCATGCAGGTGTTGGTGGAAGGCCGCACGGAACGCGAGATCATGGAGGCCGTGGCGGCATCCCGCAACGGTGGTGTCGGGGGCGAGGCCGCGGCCACCGATGGCGTGGCCCTGGATGCCGCCGCCAACGGGCACGCGGGCAGCCACCGGCTGGACGGCACCGCACAGGAGCGACCGGCGGGGGCGGGCGGCGACTCCACCGGTGAGGGTGCGGACGCCGCCGGGGGCGGGAACGGCGACGTCCCCGTGGCCAGGTGATCCCGTGCCGGAACGGGCCGCCGGGGGACGGCCCCGGGCGGGGCCGGCACCCCCGGCGGCCGCGTTGACACTGAAATCGTGCCGGTGCTACACTTATCGAGTGTCTTGGCCTGATGAATCGGGCATGGCTGGACGGCCAGCGTCACGAAGGAGGGCCGTGGGATGTCTCTGGATCGCCTGCGGGCGGCACGCCGGCGGACGGTCGGTACCAAGCAAACGCTCAAGGCGGTCTTGAAGGGCGAGGCACGCAAGGTGTACGTCGCCCGGGACGCCGAGGAGCACGTGGTCCGCGATCTCATCCAGGCGTGCCAAACGCGGGGAGTCGCCATCGAATACGTCGACACCATGTCGGAATTGGGCAGTGCCTGCCGGATCAAGGTCGGCGCTGCATCGGCCGCCATCATCGAGGAGTGAGGGCGGCTGCGACCGGGAACCGGGCAGGCCGCGAGCCGATCCACCGCCGGAAGGAGGTGAGCCCGATGCCCACGATCAACCAGCTCGTGCGTAAGGGCCGGGAGAAGGTGGTCGAGCGTACGGGCGCGCCGGCGCTGCGCGGCAACCCGCAGAAGCGTGGCGTCTGCCTGCAGGTGCGTACCATGACGCCGAAGAAGCCGAACTCGGCGCTGCGCAAGATCGCCCGCGTGCGGCTCACCAACGGTGTCGAGGTGACGGCCTACATCCCGGGCGAGGGCCACAACCTCCAGGAGCACTCGGTGGTTCTGGTCCACGGCGGTCGCGTCAAGGACCTGCCGGGCGTGCGCTACCAGATCATCCGCGGTGCGCTGGACGCGGCGGGCGTCGAGAAGCGGCGCCAGGGCCGCTCCAAGTACGGCGCCAAGAAGCCCAAGTAATCGATGGAATTATGAAGATGAGGGGATGACGTAGCGCCGGCCCCGGGCCGGCGCGGGCGCGCACCCCGCCCGAAGCGGGGTGCCGCCCTGACCAGTCGGCTTCGAGACCGCGGAGTAGGGTGACCACTGTTTTTGCGCTCGCCACCGGGGAAGCTCGCCAAGCGGGACGCCACCCGCCCTGGTGCGGGAGCCGGCGCCGGTCCTCGATCCCACGGCGAGGATTTTTTACGCCCGGGGCGAGCGTCGCAGTGTGTGGACGGAGGGAGGAAGGGCATGCCCAGGAGAGGCAGGGTACCGCGGCGCCCGGTGGAGCCGGATCCCGTGTACGGGAGCGAGCGGGTGGCCAAGCTCATCAACAAGGTGATGTGGGACGGTAAGAAGAGCCTGGCGCAGCGGATCGTCTACAAGGCCTTCGAGCGCGTGGCCGAGAAGACGGGCAAGGACCCGCTGGAGGTCTTCGAGCAGGCGGTCCGCAACGTCATGCCGACGCTGGAAGTCCGTCCCCGCCGGGTTGGCGGCGCCACCTACCAGGTGCCGCTGGAGGTTCGCCCGGAGCGCCGTCTCTCGCTGGCCTTGCGCTGGATCGTCGAGCACGCCCGCGAGCGCCACGAGCGCACGATGATCGAGCGGCTGGCCAACGAGCTGATCGACGCTTCCAACAACACCGGTGGTGCCGTGCGCAAGAAGGAAGAAGTGCATCGCATGGCCGAAGCCAACCGCGCCTTCGCTCACTACCGCTGGTAATCCACCGCTTCACCGGGTACCGGGAGCTGCGACCGCATCCCGGTGACCCGTGCCGGTGCAGGGTCCGGTGGGAGCGCCGGCTGCTGGCGCCCGCCGAGCCGAGGGTGGGGAGCGGCGGTGAGCGGCGTGCGTGCGCGTGAGGAGGGAGGGACGTCATGCCCCGGGAGTACCCGCTGGAGCGGACGCGGAACATCGGGATTGCCGCCCACATCGACGCGGGCAAGACCACGACCACGGAACGCATCCTGTACTACACGGGCCGCGTGCACCGGATGGGCGAGGTCCACGAGGGTGCCGCGACCATGGACTGGATGGCCCAGGAGCAGGAGCGTGGCATCACCATCACGTCCGCCGCGACGACGTGCTTCTGGCGCGACCATCGGATCAACATCATCGATACGCCCGGCCACGTGGACTTCACCGTTGAGGTGGAGCGCTCCCTGCGCGTGTTGGACGGCGTGATCGCCATCTTCGCTGCACGCGGCGGCGTGGAGCCCCAGTCGGAGACGGTGTGGCGGCAGGCCAACAAGTATCGCGTGCCGCGGATCGCCTTCGTCAACAAGATGGACGTGGTGGGCGCCAACTTCTTCCGCGTCCTGGACCAGATGCGGGAGCGGCTGGGCGCCAATCCGGTGGCCGTTCAACTGCCCATTGGTGTCGAAGACAGCTTCCGCGGGATCGTCGACCTGGTGGAGATGAAGGCCATCTTCTACAAGGATGAGCTAGGCACCCAGTACGAACCGACGGACATTCCCGCGGACATGCAGGAGCAGGCCGCCCAGTACCGGGAGAAGCTCCTCGAGGCGGTGGCGGAGATCGATGAGGAACTGATGATGAAGTATCTGGAGGGTGAGGAGATCACCCCCGACGAGATCCGCGCCGCCCTTCGCAAGGGCACCATCAACCTGCAGCTGGTGCCCGTGCTCTGCGGGTCCGCCTACCGCAACAAGGGGATCCAGCTGCTCCTCGACGCGGTGGTGTACTATCTCCCCTCGCCCCTGGACATCCCCGCGGTGCGCGGCACCGATCCGAAGACCGGGGAGGAGATCGAGCGCAAGGTCAGCGACGACGAGCCCTTCTCCGCCCTGGTGTTCAAGATCATGAGCGACCCGTATGTGGGCAAGCTGGCCTTCTTCCGCGTCTACTCCGGCCAGCTGAAGGCGGGGACGTACGTCCTGAACAGCACCAAGGGCAAGCAGGAGCGCATCGGCCGTATCGTGCGCATGCACGCCAACCACCGGGAAGAGGTCAGCGAGGTCATGACCGGCGACATTGCCGCCGCCGTCGGCCTCAAGGACACCATCACCGGCGACACGCTGTGCGACTCCAACGCGCCCATCGTGCTGGAGTCCATGGAGTTCCCGGAGCCGGTGATCTCCGTGGCCATCGAGCCCAAGACGCAGGCGGACCAGGACAAGCTGGGCGCTTCGCTCAACAAGCTGGCGGAGGAGGACCCGACCTTCCGCGTCCACACGGACGAGGAGACGGGCCAGACCATCATCTCCGGCATGGGCGAGCTGCACCTGGAGATCATCGTCGACCGCCTGATGCGGGAGTTCAAGGTGCAGGCCAACGTCGGCAAGCCCCAGGTCGCCTACAAGGAGACCATCACCCGGCCGGCCCGGGCGGAGGGCAAGTACATCCGGCAGACGGGTGGCCGCGGCCAGTACGGTCACGTGGTGCTGGAGATCGAGCCCCTGGAGCCGGGCAAGGGCTTCGAGTTCGTCAACAAGATCGTGGGCGGCGTGGTGCCCAAGGAGTACATCCCGGCCGTCGAGGCGGGCGTGCGCGAGGCCATGGAGAACGGCATCCTGGCCGGCTATCCCGTGCTGGACGTGCGGGTCTCCCTGGTGGACGGCTCGTACCACGAGGTCGACTCGTCGGAGATGGCCTTCAAGATCGCTGGCTCCATCGGCTTCCGCAACGCGGCCCTGCAGGCCGCCCCGGTCCTGCTGGAGCCGATCATGAAGGTGGAGGTCGTGGTACCCGAGGTCTACATGGGCGATGTGATCGGCGACATCAACGCCCGCCGCGGCCGCGTCGAGGGCATGGAACCCGAGACCGGCGGGTTGCAGGTGATCCGGGCGCTGGTGCCGTTGGCCGAGATGTTCGGTTACGCCACGGACCTGCGGTCCAAGACCCAGGGCCGGGGTACCTACACCATGCAGTTCAGCCATTACGAGCAGGTACCGAAGAACATCGCCGACCAGATCATCGAGGCTCGGGGCGACAAGGTGCGGGCCTCGCGGTGACGAGAGCCCATCCGGCCTAACCCTGATGGGTAAACCCCGACGGGAAGTCCCTGGCGGGTGGCGCGACCAACCAGAGACCGTCGTAAGGAGGAGATCACCGATGGCCAAGGCCAAGTTTGAGCGGACGAAGCCGCACGTGAACGTGGGGACGATCGGGCACGTGGACCACGGGAAGACGACGCTGACGGCGGCGATCACGA
>QGUQ01000103.1 GCA_003242195.1 Bacillota bacterium
CGGCGCTCCTCCTCTCCCGGCCGGCGGCCAGCCGGGCCCGCGGCCCCCCTTCCCGTTCCTCCGCGCAGGCCACGCAGTACGGCGTGGCCGGCAGCGCCTCCAACCGCTCCCGGGGAATGGGGCGCCCGCAGCGCTGGCAATAGCCGTACGTGCCCTCCTCGATGCGGGCCAGGGCACCGTCCACGTCCGCCAGCGCCTTCTGCAGGTCCCGCCGACGCGACAGGTCCTTGCCGCGCTCGAAGGTCTCGCTGCCCAGGTCCGCAGGGTGATTGTCGTAGGCCGATAGTTCGCCCGTGGCCTCCCGCAGCGCCTGGCGGGCGAGCCCGCCGCCGTCCCGCAGGTCGCCGGCGAGGCGTCGCCGTTCCTCCAGCAGCCTCCGCCGGAAGTACTCGCGCATTTCCGGGTGCAACGGTCCATCTCCTCCCTGAGTGGCATGTCCGGTGACGCTCCGGTCCCCCTCCCGCCCGCTGCCGTCACCCGAACCGGCGGGCCTCCGGGCGCACGGGCCTGCGTCCGGGCCGTCACGGGGTGGGCGGGGCGCCGCCCGGTCCCGGTGGCCCGCTGTCCAGTTCCGTGCGCACGATCCGGAGCAGGTCGGCGATCAGGTTGCCGATGAAGGGCAGGTTGAGCTCCACCGCCCGCTGCAGCGCCAGCAGCACCAGGGCGCCCAGCAGCGTGAAACCCACGGCAGCCCCGAGGCCGCGGGCGATGCCGGCCAGGAAGTTCAACCAGAAGAGGCGGCCGGGATGGCGGAAGAGCTCCACGTATTCGGCCATGCCCAGGCGCTGCCAGCGCCAGCTCAGGTCATCCAGCCGGCGCAACACGCGGCGCAGCAGCGACCGCACGCCCGCCTGTCCCCGGACCGCCCGGCGGGAGGCGACGGCGCGCTCCACCGGCCCCCATTGCCCTTCCGGTCGGAAGCGCGCGGGCCCGAAGGACCCGGCGACCGGACCACCCAGGAGGGGGCGAGCTTCCACGGCCGTCACCCGACCGGATCCGCCCGCCGGCGCGGGGACGCCGCCCCACCGGGCGACGCCCTCCCGGCGCCGCGCCAGCCGGTAGATCGGGTGCACCGGTAGCCGTCGACCCCGCCGGCAGCCAGCCTGCACGCTCCATCGCCCCCGCTGGCCGGGCGCCTCCCGGCCTCGACGACCTGTGCTTCAGGTGTAGCCTCCCCCGCACGGGGCGAAAAAAGCGCCCCCCGGTGCTGCCGGGGGGCGCGGTACCGTCCGGTTGCCCTTGACCGTCGGAGCCCTGGGTCAGGACGCGTCGGCCACCACGCGGAACTCATCGTCCAGGCGGCGCAGGCGCGCCACGATGCCGCCGTATTCCAGTTCGGAGATGGGCAGCATCGCCGGCTGGAAGAACCCCTGGCGCCGCATCTCCATCGCCTTGCGCACGATCTGGTGCCGGATGGGCTCCCAGACGGGGTCGGCGAAGAGGTCCACGGGCCCGGTCAAGACGCCGTCCCGCATGGAAAAGCCCAGGGCGGTAACCATCGGGTGGCAGAAGAAGGTGCTGGCCGGCGTGTTGACGGGAACCGGCAACAACGGCAGGTTATGGCTACCCCGCGTGTCGCCGGCCACGAAGGCGCCAATGGCGAAGGGCGGCCCGAGTTCCTCCGTGGCCGGGAAGATCTTCTGCACCCGCACGATGGCGACCGGGTCGTCCTTGCCCACGTAACGGCCCGCGATCTGGCGCAAGCGCGTGGTGCTGACGGCGGCCGCCTGTTCGTCCGGATACTTCCGGGACCAGATGGACGCGATGACGTAGCGATGGGTGTCCCGCAACAGGGCGGCGATGTCGTACAGGCGTTCCGGCGCTTCCAGCTCGATGATCCGGTCGCCGTCGGTGTGCTCGACATCCATGATCCGGAAGCGGAAGCCTGCGTGCAAGTCCTCGGAGAGCAGGAGCCCCGGCGAGTACATGGGGTCGGCGAAGGCCAGGTACAGCGGCAGATTGAAGGCGCCGGGCTCCGTCTTGTCGGCGGCAAGGATCATCAGCGATTCGTTGGGCCGCTCCTTGAGGCGGAGCTCCGCCACCTGGGGGCCTAGCCCGCGCATGTTGCCGGAGAAGGCGTCCTTGAGCAAGTCCTGGCCCGCCCCGTACAGGCCCTGGCGCTGGGCCACGTCGGTACCGGCCCGGAATGCCTCCCAGGCCAGGCGATGGATGGCCTCGTCACCCAGGGGGCGGTCGTGGGTCATGAGGATCGAGATGTCGTCGCCGCAGTAGAACACCCGCGTGTCGATGAGCAGCTTGCCCCTCTCGGCCTCGACCCGCTCCCGTACCGCAGCCAGGAGTTCGTCACTGGGCTGCGTGTGCCCGCCCACGCTGCCCACGTCGGCCTTGATCACGCTCACCGTGACGTTCATCCCGAAAACCTCCATGCGAGAGATCTGGGAAGGAGCCAGACCGACAGGCGCCGCACAATTGGTATTATTCGCCAGAGAGGATCGAGATCCTGCCCGCTGGACCGCCGCGGCGGAACGGGCCCGTAGCCGGTGAGGCCGCGCCCGCCCCTCCTCAGCCAGCGGCGTGGACGGGTTGCCCCCCCACGAAGGTGTACAGGACCGGGATGGCGGCGATCTCGGCGGGCGGCACGCGCCACGGGTCGGCGGCCAGGACCACGGCGTCGGCCGCGGCGCCCGGGCACAGCGTGCCCAGCCAGCCTTCAGCGCCTGCGCCGAAAGCGGAGCCGGCGGTGTAGGCCGCCACGGCCTGCCCTACGGTCAGCCGCTGTTCGGGGTGCCAGCCGCCCGGGGGATGGCCGCGGAGGTCGTCTCGGGTCACGGCCGCCTGGATGCCCTCCAGCGGGGCCATGGGCTCGACGGGCGCATCCGACCCCGCCGAAACGGCCACGCCTGCATCCACGAGGGCGCGCCAGGCGTAGGCCAGCCGGCTCCGCTGGGGACCCAGCCGGGCCTCCACGAAGGCCAGGTCGGACACCAGGAATCGGGGCTGGATCTCGGCCACCACGCCCAGCTCCGCCATCCGCCGGGGGTGCTCCGGTCGCAACACCTGGGCGTGTAGCACCCGGTGGCGCAACCGCACCGGCGGCCCCTGGCCCGCCCCGGCGGCGCGGGCAGCGGCCAGGGCAGCCAGCGCCTCGTCCACCGCCCGGTCACCGATGGCGTGGATGGCCACCTGGAAGCCGGCCGCCTGCGCCTCCCGCACCCGGCGGGCCAGCTCGCCGGGCGGGTAGTGAAGCATGCCCCTCTCGTCGGGACCACCGTCGGCGTAGGGCTCGCTGAGGGCCGCGGTTCGCCCGCCCAGGGACCCGTCGGCGAAGAACTTGATGGAGCCGATGCGCAGCCACTCGTCGCCGCGCCCGGTGGGCCCGGCGGTGCGGGCGTCCTCCAGCGCCTCCACCGACACGTCCACCACCGCCCGGATCGGCCGGCCCCGCCGCCGGGCCGCCCGGTACAGGGCGAGGACCCGCGGCAGGTCGCCGGGCCGGAAGACGTCGTGGGTATGCACCGCGGTGACACCGACGGCGTGGGCCCGGGCGATGGCTTCCTCCAGAGCAGCCAACCGCTCCTCCGGCCCCGGCTCGGGCCGGGCGGCGGCCACGACGTCGATGGCCCGCTCGCGCAGCAGGCCGGTCGGCTCCCCCGTCGCCGGGTCGCGATCGCAGCGGCCACCCTCGGGGTCGGGGGTGTCCCGGCCCACCCCGGCCGCCGCCAGGGCGGCGCTATTGGCCACGGCCACGTGCCCGCACACCCGCCGCAGGAGGACGGGGTTCCGGGGGGCCGCCCGGTCCAACAACCACCGGTCCGGCCAGGCGGGCGGGTCGAAGCGGGACTGGTCCCATCCGAACCCCTCGATCCAGGCGCCGGCTGGCAGGCGGGCGGCCCGTTCCGCCACCCGGCGGGCCAGCTCAGCCGGCGATCGCACCCCCCGCAGGTCCAGCTGGGCGGCCTGCTCCGCCAGCCAGAGCAGGTGACAGTGGCCGTCCACGAAGCCGGGCAGCACCACCGCGTCCGGTGGCAGGACGACCACCTCCGCCCCGGGGTGCGCCTCCTCCCGGACCGCGTCGGGTTCGCCCACCGCTGCCACGCGCCCATCGCGGAACAGGACTGCCCCGGCGGCCACGGGGGCATCACCGGGGCAGGGGATCACACGCCCGATCAGGAGGATCTCCGAACTGCCGCGGAGGCCGGCAACGCCCCGGCCCGCCGGCCGGCTCACGAAGCCTCCCCGGCGCGCCCGCGGGCGCCGGGACGGGGACCGGTCTCTGGCGGCAGGCCGTTGCGCAGGGAGGAATCGGTGGAACCGGGGGAGCCGGCCGCGCCCGCGTCGGTGCCTTCCCGCCACCCGGCCGCCCCGCCCCCGCCGGTGTCGACGCCCAGCACCTCCCGAAGGGCGGCCCGGGCCAGGATCTCGGCGGGGTCGGTCCGCGGCACGGGGGAGGCCCCGGGACGCAGGACGATGGGCAGTTCGGTGCAGCCGGCGATGAGGGCCTGGGCGCCCCGCTCCACCAGGTGATGCCCCGCCGCGAGCAGTCGCGACCGGGAGGGAGCGTAGCACCCCGCCTTGATGCCCTCGGGACCGAAGATGCTCTTGGTGACCAGCTCCTGAACGTCCGGCTCCGGCACGATGACCTCGATCCCCACCTCGGCCAGGGACCGGTGATACAAGCCGCTTTCCACCGTCAACTCGGTGGCCAGCAGTCCGACCCGCCTGGGGACCGGCGCACCCTCGTCGCGACCGGCCGCCAGGACCCGCGCCACCTCCCGCATGATGTGGAGGATGGGCACGGGCGACGCCGCCTGCAGGCGATCGTAATAGACGTGGGCGGTGTTGCAGGGGATGAGGATCAGGTCGGCACCGATGCGGACGAGGTTGTGGATCCCGGCCACCATGGCCGGCACCGGATCGGGCCCCTGGCCACGGAGGTAGGCGGTCCGGTCGGGGATCTTGGGGTTGCTATCGATGACCACGCGCACGTGATCCTGGTCCACCCGCGCCGGGGTGGCACGGACGATCTTGGCGAAGAGGTCGACGGTGGCCTCGGGGCCCATGCCCCCGAGGATTCCGATGGTCTTACCGCCTGACGATTCCATATCGATCGGGCCTCCGGCGCTGGATTGATGGCGCAACAATTCGGCAGTGGGGCGGGCGCTCCTTTTCCCGGCGCCCGCCCCTATCCCCCATCATACTCCCGACCGGCTCAAGCGACGACCTCCGCGCAGCGGCGGCAGAGAGCCGGGTGCCGGGCGTCGGCACCCACGTCGGGGACATGCCGCCAGCAGCGCGCACATCGAGGATTGCCGCTGGGGGTCACGGTGACCGTCAGGCCGGGCACCGTGCTGCCCTCGACGGTCACGGCCTCCCCCGCCGGCCGTCCGCCACCGCCACCCCCGGACGGTCCCCCGTCTCCAGCCGCGGGGACGGCGGCCTCCCGCGGCGCCAGTTCCACCTCCGAGACGAGGAGCAGCGCCGGCAGATCCCCGAGGTGGCGCCCCAGCAAGGCAGCCAGCTCGCCGGACGGCGCCGCCAGCGTCACCCGGGCCTCGGCGGGCGTCCCGATGAGCCCCTCGCGCCGGGCCTGCTCCAGGGCGCGGTTGACGTCGTCGCGAACCGCCAGCAGTCGCTCGTACCGGCGTAGCACCTCCTCGTCCCGCCACTCCGCCGGCACCTCGGGCATCAGACACAGGTGCACGCTTTCCGGGTCCCCCTGGCGGTGTGGCAGGTGCCACCAGGCCTCCTCCGCCGTGTGGCAGAGCACGGGCGCCAGGAGGAGTACCAGGGAGCGGAGCACCTCGTAGAGGACCGTCTGGGCGGCCCTCCGCGCCGGGTCGTCCCGCCGTGAGGCGTAGAGGCGATCCTTGAGCACGTCCAGGTAGAAGGCGCTGAGGTCGATGACGCAGAAGTTGTGGATCGCCTGGTAGACCAGGTGGTACTGGTACTCATCGTAGGCGTGCCGCACCCGCTCGATCAACTGCGCCAGCCGTGCCAGCGCCCAGCGGTCTAGTTCCGGAAGCTTGGCGTAGGCCACGGCGTGCCGAGCGGGATCGAAGTCCCCCAGATTGCCCAGAAGGAACCGCAGGGTGTTGCGGATCTTCTTGTAGACCTCCGCCATCTGCCGCAGGATGTCCTCCGAGATGCGGACGTCGCCCCGGTAATCGGAGGAGACCGCCCACAGCCGCAGCACGTCGGCCCCGTAACGCTGGATGACGTCGTTTGGGTCGACCACGTTGCCCAGCGACTTGGACATCTTGCGGCCCTCGCCGTCCACCACGAACCCGTGGGTGAGGACCGCCCGGTAGGGGGCCCGGCCGCGGGTGGCGACGGCCGTCAGCAGGGACGACTGGAACCAGCCCCGGTGCTGGTCCGAACCCTCCAGGTAGAGGTCGGCCGGCCAGGTGAGCTCGTCCCGCGTCTCCAGCACCGCGGCGTGGCTGGAGCCGGAGTCGAACCAAACGTCCATGATGTCCGTCTCCTTGCGGAAGCCGCCCCGGGCGCCGCAGTGGGGGCAGGCGAACCCCTCGGGCAGGATCTCCTTCGCCTCCCGGAGGAACCAGGCGTTGGAGCCCTCCCGCCGGAAGAGATCGGCGACGGTGCGGATGGACTCGTCGGTGATCACCGGCTCCTGGCAGGTCTCGCAGTAGAACACCGGGATGGGGACACCCCAGGCCCGCTGGCGGGAGATGCACCAGTCGCCACGGTCGGCCACCATGTTGCGGATCCGCTCGCGACCCCAGGCGGGGATCCAGCGCACCTGGTCGATGGCCGCCAGGGCCGGGGCCCGGAAGCCCTCCACGGAGGCGAACCCCTGGGGGGGGCCCCGGAAGATCACCGCCTGCCGGCAGCCCCACCAGTGG